>NZ_JBEXTZ010000146.1:0-15340 GCF_040614195.1 Amycolatopsis sp. NPDC006125 | reverse complement strand
ACGCCCGGTCCCATTCCGAACCCGGAAGCTAAGCCTGCCAGCGCCGATGGTACTGCACCCCCGCGGGTGTGGGAGAGTAGGACACCGCCGAACACCCTTTCCCAAGGGCCCGTTAGGATAGCCGATTGGCTCGCCTGACGGGCCTTTGGTGCGTTTACTGATCTTCACAACCTAGAAAGAGGAGGCCCAGGTGGCGGACTTCGGGCGGCGCGACTTCGACGGCGCTGCATCCGATCGCCCCCGGCGCCGCGATACGGCTCCCGGCGCAGGACGATCGGGAGCGCAGCGAGGCACCCCGCGTGGCAAGGCGGGACAGGGTGGCCGGTCGGGCGGATATGGCCGGCAGGACGACAAGCGATCCGGCGGACGCGACTTCGGCGACCGCCGGGGCGGCGAGAGCAACCGCTCGAGCTGGAACCGCGACGACGACCGCCGCGGGAACAACCGCGGCGCCGACGACCGGCGCGGCGACCGCCCGGGCTGGAACCGAGACGAGCCCCGCCGCGGCGGCTGGAACCGTGATGACAACCGCGGCGGTCGCCCGTCCGAGGGACGCGGCGGTTGGAACCGTGATAACAACCGCGGCGGCCGCTCCTCCGAGGGACGCGGTAGCTCGAACCGTGACGACAACCGCGGCGGCCGCTCCTTCGAGGGCCGTAGTGGCTGGAACCGTGATGACAAGCGCGGTGACCGCTCCGCCGAGGGACGCGGCGGCTGGAACCGGGACGACAAGCGCGGTGAGCGTTCGTTCGACAACCGCGGAGGTCGCCCGTCCGAGGGGCGTGGCGGCTGGAACCGCGACCACAACCGCGGCGGGCGTTCGTCCGAGAGCCGCGGTGGCTGGAATCGTGACGACAGTCGCGGCGGGCGGGATGACCGGCGTGGTGGCCGGCCCTCCGAGGGCCGTGGTGGCTGGAACCGCGACGACAAGCGTGGTGAGCGTTCGTTCGACAACCGTGGCGGGCGTGACGATCAGCGCGGTGGCCGCTCCTTCGACCGTGGTGGCCGGCCCGCCGAGGCCCGCGGCGAGCGTCGTGACTTCGACCGCGGCGGTCGCTCTTCCGAGGGCCGTGGTGGCGAGCGTCGCGACTTCAACCGTGGTGAGCGGTCCTTCGACAACCGTGGCGGGCGGTCCTTCGACGAGCGTCGTGGGGAGCGGCCGGGCTGGAAGCGCGACGACGACCGGCGTGGCGGCGGCTACGGCAAGCGGGACGACGACCGTTCCGGCCCGCGCCGTGACGGCACCAGGTCGGGCGGGCGCCGCTTCGACGACCGCGACTCCAGCCGGACGCGCGGCAAGTTCGACCGGGGCGACCGGCCGGCCCGCAAGCCCGGCGACGACCGCGCCAGTGGCCGCTTCGAGCGCGACGACCGCTCCGGTGGCCGTTTCGAGCGCGACGACCGTTCTGGCGGCCGGTTCGTGCGCGACGACCGTTCCGGTGGTCGCTTCGAGCGTGGCGACCGTGCCGGTCGGCAGTTCGATCGTGGCGACCGGTCGGGTTGGAAGCGCGACGAACGGTCCGAGGCTGCCGCGGAGACAGCGGAGGAGCGGCTGGACGAGGCTCCGGCTCGGAACTCCGCAGACGACGTGGTGACCAGCAGTTCTACGGCCGCCACGATCAGCGAAGGCGAGGTCGCCGACCAGGCGGACGCGACCCGCGCCGACCAGGCGGACGCGACCGGCGCCGACCTCGTGGACGCTACCGGCGCCGCCGGTGACGACAGCACCTTCGAGGACCGCGCTGCCGAGGACCGCGCTGCGGACACCCGGGGCGGAAGCGCCGACACGGACGGGCCCGATGAGGGTGCCGGCATCGCCGATGAGGACGCGGCAGGCAGGCCCGGAGAGGGCGCCGGCACCGGCGGCGACGACACCGCGGGCAAGCCCGGCAAGCGCGTCGGCTCCGCCGACGACAGCGCCGCGGGTAGGCCCGCTGCGAACCTTCCGGACGACGCCACCGCCGACGAGGACCTCGCTGACGGCTTCGACGAGGACGAAGCCATCGAGCAGGTGGCCTCGCCGGTCGCGCGTGAGGACGACGTCGAGATCGCCGACGCCGAGTTCCGTGACGCGCGCCGTGCGGAGCGGCGGTCCGACGATCGCCGCGGGAAGCGGGGTGGCCGGGACCTCGACGACGCGGCCCTCGCGCGGGAACTGCTCGAAGCTCCGGAACTGCCGGAGGACATCGAGTACAGCGACCTCGACCCGGACGTCCGGCGCGAGCTGCGCTCCCTGCCGAAGTCGCTCGCCGAGACCGTCGGCAAGCACCTCGTCGCGGCGGGCAACCTCATCGACACCGACCCGGAGGCCGCCCTGGCGCACGCCAAGTACGCCAAGACCCGCGCCTCCCGGATCCCCATCGTCCGCGAGGCGCTCGGCCTGGTGTCCTACCACGCCGGCCGCTGGCAGGAAGCCCTGGCCGAGCTGCGGGCCGTCCGCCGGATGACCCACACCGACCAGCACATCGCCGTCATCGCCGACGCCGAGCGCGCCCTCGGCCGCCCCGAGCGGGCCCTCGACCTCGCCAAGGAGATGCAGGGCCGCAAGCTGCCGCGCGACGTCGAGATCGAGCTGAAGATCGTCGCCGCCGGGGCGCGGCGCGACCTCGGCCAGGTGGACGCCGCCGTCGTCTCCCTGCAGGGCGACGACCTCGATCCGCGCAAGCGCGACCCGTGGAGCGCCCGGCTGTTCTACGCCTACGCGGACAACCTCGTCGCGGCCGACCGCACCGAGGAAGCCCTCCGCTGGTTCCTGCACGCCGCCGAGGCCGATGCGGAGGACGAGACCGACGCCGCCGAGCGCGCCGCGGAGCTCGCGAATGGCTGACGCCCTCCAGGCCGCCTACGACGCGTTCCTGTTCGACCTCGACGGAACCGTCTACCACGGCCCCCGGCCCATCCCGGGGGCCGCGGCGGCCATCCGGCAGCTGCGTGACCAGGGCGCCGCGGTGCGCTTCGTCACCAACAACGCCTCCAAGGCGCCCGGGGACGTCGCGGACCACCTCCGCGCGCTCGACGTCGACGCCACCCCGGACGAGGTCAGCACCAGCGCCCAGGCCGCGGCCCGGCTGCTCGGTGAACGGCTGCCCGCCGGGGCGGTCGTCCTCGTCGTCGGCACCGACGCGCTCGCCGGCGAGATCGCCGCCGTGGGCCTGGAGCCCGTGCGCGAGGCCGGGGACGACGTCGCCGCCGTCGTGCAGGGCCACAACCCCGCCACCGGCTGGGCCGACCTCGCCGAGGCGTGCGTCGCCATCCGCGGCGGCGCCCTGTGGGTCGCCTGCAACGTCGACACCACCCTGCCCACCGAACGCGGCCTGCTGCCCGGCAACGGCTCGATGGTCGCCGCCCTGCGCACGGCCACCGGCGCCACCCCCGAGGTCGCCGGCAAACCAGAGGCCCCGCTGTTCCACACCGCCGCGAAGTCGGCGAACGCGAGCCGCCCCCTTGCGATCGGGGACCGGCTGGACACCGACATCGCGGGTGCCGTCACCGCGGGCATGGACTCGCTGTGCGTGCTCACCGGCGTCGCGACCCCCGCCACTCTCGTCACCGCGGTCCCCGCCGAACGGCCGACCTACCTGGGCGCCGACCTCGGCGCCCTCACCGAACCCGCGGACGACCTGCGCGTCGCCCCGCAGGACGGCTGGGACGTCCGCCGCGACGGGGACACGCTCGTCGCGACCGGCGACGGCGACCCGCTGGCCCTGCTGCGCACCCTCTGCGCCGTCGCCTGGGACACCGGCGTCACCGCCCTCCGGGCCGGGGACGACCGGGCCGGAAAAATCCTCGCGGAGCTGGGGCTGCCGTCCGGCGGCCAGCCGATCCGTTAGCGTGGTGACCGTGCAGCACCAACCGACTCCGCAACCGCCGCGACCGGTCCCCGGGCCGCCGCCGGCCGCCGCGCCGCAGCAGGACCCGCGCGCCGGCATCGAGGAGGCCATGGCCGCGCTCGACGACCTGGACCGGATCCCGCTCGCCGAGCACGTCGAGCGCTTCGACGCCGTGCACGCCGAGCTCACCACCGCCCTGTCCAGCATCGACAAGGTGTGAGGCGATGCCCCGCAGGGCCCGCCTCGACGCCGAACTGGTGCGCCGCGGCCTCGCCCGCTCCCGCGAGCACGCCAGCACGCTGATCAGCGAGGGCAAGGTGACCGTCAACGGCATGGTCGCCAGCAAACCCGCCACCGGCGTCGAGACCGGCGCGCCGATCGTCGTGAAAGCCACCGACGACCCGGGCTGGGCGTCCCGCGGCGCCCACAAACTGCTCGGCGCGCTCGAGGCCTTCGAACCGGCCGGGCTGTCCGTCGGCGGCAAACGCTGCCTGGACGCGGGCGCCTCGACCGGCGGGTTCACCGACGTCCTGCTCCGCCGCGGCGCCGCCCAGGTGGTGGCCGCCGACGTCGGCCGCGGCCTGCTCGACTGGCGGCTGCAGACCGACGAGCGCGTCGTCGTGCTGGACAAGACCAACGTCCGCAACCTGACCCCGGAGCAGTGCGGCGGACCGGTCGACCTGGTCGTCGGCGACCTGTCGTTCATCTCGCTGCGCCTGGTCCTGCCCGCGCTCGCCGCCTGCGCGACCGCCGATGCCGACCTTGTCCCGATGGTCAAACCGCAGTTCGAGGTCGGCAAGGAACGCCTCGGCAGCGGCGGCGTGGTGCGGGACCCGGAACTGCGCGCCCGCGCCGTCCTGGACGTCCTGGACGCCGCCGCCGGACTGGGCCTGCACCCGCACGGCGTGGTCGCGAGCCCGCTGCCGGGACCGTCCGGCAACGTCGAGTACTTCGCCTGGCTGCGCCGCGACCCGGCGCCGGACCAGGACGTCGAGCAACTGGTCCGTGACGCGGTCGGGAAGGGGCCCCAGTGAGCGAGCGCCGCGAGGTCCTGCTGGTCATGCACCCCGACCGCGAGACGACCAAGGACGCCGCGCGCGAGGTCGCCACCCGGTTCGACGAGGCCGGCATCGGGCTGCGCGTCATCGACGACGAGGTCAAGGAACTGATCGAGCACGACTCCCTCGACGAGCTGTGCACCCTCGTCGCGCCCGGCGACGACCCGGCCCGCGGCGCCGAACTGGTGCTCGTGCTCGGCGGCGACGGCACGCTGCTGCGCGCCGCCGAACTGGCCCGCCCCGCCGGGGTGCCGGTGCTGGGCGTCAACCTCGGCCGCGTCGGCTTCCTCACCGAGGCCGATTCGGACGCGCTCACCGAGACCGTCGGGCGGGTCGTCTCGCGCGAGTACACCGTCGAGGAGCGCATGACGATCGACGTCACGGTGTCGGTCGAGGGCCGGGTCGTGGCCCGCACCTGGGCGCTCAACGAGGCCAGCGTCGAGAAGAGCACCCGCGAGCGGATCCTGGACGCGCTCATCGAGGTCGACGGCAGGCCGGTGTCCGCCTTCGGCTGCGACGGTGTGCTGTGCGCCACTCCGACCGGCTCCACCGCCTACGCGTTCTCCGCCGGCGGCCCGGTCATCTGGCCCGACGTCGAGGCGCTGCTCGTCGTTCCCAGCAACGCGCACGCGATGTTCTCCCGCCCGCTGGTCGTCTCGCGCGACTCGGTGATCACCGTCGGCGTCGACCCGTACGGCTCGCCCGCGGTCCTGACCTGCGACGGGCTGCGGCACATCGCCCTGCCGCGCGGCGCCAGGGTCGAGGTCGTGGCCGGTGAGGTCCCGGTCCGGCTGGCCCGCCTGCACCCCGGCCCGTTCACCGACCGGCTGGTCCACAAGTTCTCGCTGCCCGTCAAGAGCTGGCGGGAACGGCACGCGCGCTGAGGCGAGGCGGCCGCGGATTGTCGGAGCGGACCGCTACGGTGGTCTGCGTGCTGGCCGAGATGCGCATCCAGGGCCTCGGAGTGATCGAGGACGCCCTGCTCGAACTGCACCCGGGATTCACTGTGGTCACCGGCGAGACCGGCGCGGGCAAGACCATGGTCGTCACCGGGCTGCACCTGCTGTCCGGGGGACGCGCCGAGGCGTCGAAGGTCCGCAACGGCTCCGGCCGGGCGAGCGTCGAGGGACGCTTCGAAGGCGTGTTCGCCGGTCACGTCGCCCGGATCGTGGCCGACGCGGGCGGCGAGACCGACGAGGACGGCAGCCTCATCGCGCTGCGCTCGGTGGGCGCCGACGGGCGGTCCCGCGCCCACCTCGGCGGCCGCTCGGTGCCGGTGAGCGTGCTGTCCGACCTGGCCGACCGGCTGCTGGCGGTGCACGGCCAGAACGACCAGCTGCGGCTTCTGCGGCCGTCCGAACAACGCGAGGTGCTCGACCGGTTCGCCGGGGACGACGTCGCCGAGCCGCTGCGCCGGTACCGGGAGGTGCGCGACGAGTGGCTCGCGGTGGTCGCGGAGCTGACGGAGCGCACCAGCCGCTCCCGCGAGATGGCGCAGCAGGCGGACCTGCTCAAGCACGGTCTGGACGAGATCGCCGCGGTCGACCCGAAGCCGGGGGAGGACGCGGAGCTGGCCGAGCAGGTCAAGCGGCTCACCGCGACCGAGGAGCTGCGGGCCGCGGCGAGCGGCGCGCAGGCCGCGGTGTCCGGCGCGGCCGACGGCGACCCGGACCAGCCGGGCGCGCTCGGCCTGATCGGCGAGGCCCGGCGGCGGCTGGCCGGCGCGGACGACTCGGCCCTGCGGGACCTGGAGCCGCGGCTGGCCGAGGCCGAGATGCTGCTCAACGACGTCGGCGCCGAGCTGGGCGGCTACCTCGACGGGCTGGACGCCGATCCGGGCCTGCTCGAGCAGATCCTCGCCAGGCAGGCCGAGCTGAAGACCCTGACCCGCAAGTACGCGCCCGACATCGACGGCGTCTTGGCCTGGGCCGAGGACGCGAACTCGCGCCTGGCGTCGATGGACACCTCGGAGGAGGCGCTGGCGGCGCTGGCCGCGCGGCGGGACGAGCTGGCCGCGCAGCTGGCCGTGCACGCCGCCGCGGTGTCGGCGGCCCGCACCGTCGCCGCCGCCGAGCTGGCCGGCGCGGTCACCGAGGAGCTGTCCGGCCTGGCGATGGGCCAGGCCCAGATCGAGGTGACGGTGAAGCGCCGCGCCACGGACGCGTCCGACCCGCAGGCGCTGCGGGTGGACGGCGAGCTGGTGCACGCCGGCGGCTCCGGCGTGGACGACGTCGAGCTGATGCTCAAGGCGCACCCGGCCGCGCCCGCGATGCCGGTGCACAAGGCCGCCTCCGGTGGTGAGCTGTCCCGTGTGATGCTCGCGATCGAGGTCGTGCTGGCCGACGCCGACACCGTGCAGACGCTGGTGTTCGACGAGGTCGACGCCGGGGTCGGCGGCCGCGCGGCCATCGAGATCGGGCGGCGCCTCGCCCGGCTCGCGCGCACCCACCAGGTGCTCGTGGTGACGCACCTGCCGCAGGTGGCCGCGTTCGCCGACCGGCACCTGGTGGTCGACAAGGGCACCGCGGAGGGCGTCACGCGCAGTGACGTGAAGACGCTGCGCAAGTCCGAGCGGGTGGTCGAGCTGGCGCGGATGCTCGCCGGGATGGAGAGCACCGAGACCGGGCGGGCGCACGCGGAAGAACTGCTCGCGGTGGCCGACGCGGACAAGGAAGCGGCGGCGAAACCGCGCCGGAAGACCGGCAAGCGCACCAAGCGCTGACCGTCCACACGCGCCGGACCGGCGAGGGATCACGGCGAGAAACCGGATTGTGCACGGCGTGTTGCGAGCGGACATCCGGCTTTCGTTTGCCACCATCGGACGCATGAAGCTTCCCGGTCTGCTCAACCGCAACACCGAGGCCCTCCCCGGCATCGTCGGCGTCGCCCGGGTGGACCGGCGCACGCGCGATCTGCTCCGCCGCGTCGGCCCCGGCGACATCGTGGTGCTGGACCAGATCGACCTGGACCGCGCCACCGCCGACGCGCTCGTCGAGGCCGAGGTCGCCGGCGTGGTCAACGCCTCGCCCTCGATCTCCGGCCGGTTCCCCAACCTGGGCCCGGAGATCCTGGTGAACGCCGGCATCCCGCTGCTGGACAACGTCGGCGGCGAGGTGCTGCGCCGCATCAAGGACGGCAGCCGCATCCGGCTGCACGAGGGCGGCGTCTACGTCGGCGACCGGCACGTCGCCAGCGGCAGCGAGCAGACGCCGGACAGCGTCGCCGACCAGATGATCGAGGCCAAGGCCGGGATGTCCACCCAGCTGGAGGCCTTCTCCGCGAACACCATCGAGTTCCTGCGCCGCGAGCGCACGCTCATCCTCGACGGGGTGGGCGTGCCCGAGGTGCGGGTGCCGCTGCGCGACCGGCACGTGCTGGTCGTCGCGCCGGGCAAGGGGCACGCCGAGGACCTCAAGGCGCTCAAGAAGTACATCGCCGAGCACCGGCCGGTGCTGATCGGCGTGGACGGCGGCGCGGACACGCTGCGCGCGCAGAAGTACCAGCCGGACATCATCGTCGGCGACCCGTTCGGCATCGACGCCGAGACGCTCAAGTGCGGCGCCGAGGTGGTCGTCCCGGCCCAGCCGGACGGGCACGCGCCGGGCGTGGCGCGCATCCAGGACCTGGGCATCGGCGCGGTCACCTTCCCCGCGTCCGGCAACCCGGAGGACCTGGCGCTGCTGCTGGCCGACGCGCACGAGGCCGGGCTGGTCGTCACCGTCGGGTTCCAGGCGACGCTGCGGGAGTTCCTCGACCACGGCCGGTCCGGGTCGAACCCGTCGACGTTCCTGACCCGGCTCAAGCTCGGCACCCGGCTGGTCGACGGCAAGGCGGTCGCCGCTCTGCACCGCAGCCGCGTCTCGCTGGGCGCGGTGGTGCTGCTCGTCGTCGCCGCGCTCGTCGCGGTCGCGGTCGCGCTGCTCATGTCCGACGTCGGCGGGGCGTACCTGGACTGGGCGCGCTCCACCTGGGATTCCTTCGCAAGCTGGGTCAAGGGGCTCTTCACGTGATTTCTCTGCGGTACCACATCGTCTCGATCGCGGCGGTGTTCCTGGCGCTCGCCGTCGGCGTCGTGCTCGGGTCGACGGCGCTGAACGGGGCGCTGCTGTCCGGGCTGTCCGACGAGAAGGGCAAGCTCGCGTCGCAGGTGTCCGACCTGGAGGCCCAGCGCAACGCGCTCAACGCGCGACTGTCCGACGCGGACGCCTTCGCGGGCTCGCTCGGCCCGAAGGTCGTCGCGGGCGCGCTGGACCGCCGCTCGGTCGTGCTCGTCACGACGCAGGAGGCGAACCCGGCCGACCGCGACGCGCTGCGCCAGCTCATCGAGGCCTCCGGTGCGCGGGTGTCGGGGGAGCTGCAGCTGACCGACTCGTTCACCGACCCCGCGAAGGCCGACCAGCTGCGCCAGGTCGTCACCCGGCTGCAGCCGGCCGGTTCGACGTTCCCGACGGCGGGCGACCCGGGCACGCTCGCCGGGGCGCTGGTGGGCTCGGTGCTGCTGCTCAACAAGGACACCGCACAGCCGCAGTCCACAACGGACGAATTGGCCGCGGCGATCGCGGGCCTGCAGGACGGCGGGTTCGCCAACGCGAGCCCGGGCATCGGGCCGGGCCAGCTGGCGCTGGTGCTGACCGGCGGCCAGGCGACCGGCGACGGGGCCGGCGACAAGGCCGCGACGCTGGCCCGGTTCGCCGCGCAGCTGGACCGCTCCGGCGCGGGCACGGTGCTCGCCGGGGACCCGGCGTCGGCCGAGGGCACCGGCGCGATCGGCTTCGTGCGGGCCGACACCTCGGCGACGTCCATCCTGTCCACTGTGGACAACGCGAACACGGCTGCCGGGCGGATCAGCGCCGTGCTGGCGCTCAAGGAACAGCTGGACGGCGGGACCGGGCGGTACGGCATCGCGGGCAACGCGCAGTCGCCCGCGCCCGGGGTCGCGCAGCCGGGCAGCTGACCACCGCCGCTGCCCGCCGGGGATGACCCGGCGGGCAGCTGAGTTCCGCTGCCTCGCCGGGGCTGCGGGTGGCGGCTCGCCGACGCGGGCAACGCTCGATCGCCGCTGCCCGCTGGGCTCCACCACGGCGGGCAGCGTATAACGACCTATACCGCGCCGCTCTGAGTCATCAGATCTTGGGCGATCAGGTCCGGGGCGATCAAGTCCCGGCGAGGCGCTCGACCACCGGGATCGCCGCTTCCAGCGCGTGGGCGTTGATCGTGACGTAGGACAGCCCGAGCTCGTCCCGGCGGCGGCGCAGCGTGTCCACCACCGTCGCCGGGTCGCCGGTCAGCACCGCCGGGTTCGTGTTGTCCCTCGCCGCCGCCGGGTCGATGCCGAACTGCCGCATCCACTCCGGGAGCGGGCCGTCGCCGATGGCGAACACGTTCACGCTCAGCTCCAGCTCGTCGAAGCGGGCGCCGGCCGCCTCCCGGAGCACCGGCAGGCGCTCGCGCAGCTCCTCCTCACTGCTGGTGTGCACCGCGACGATGTCGGCCTCCTGGGCGGCCAGCCGCAGCAACCGGGTCCCGCTGCCCGCCACCATGATCGGCGGCGCGGGCTGCTGCACCGGCGTGAACGTGCCGTCGGCGAACAGCTTCCGCACCGCCTGGATGGCCTCGCCCACCTGCCGCACCCGCTCGCCGGCGCTGCCGAACGGCACGCCCAGCAGCTCCGCCGTGCCGCCGGCGTCCCCGCGGCCCGCGCCCAGGCCCAGCTCGAACCGGCCTTCGGACAGCTGGTCGAGCGTCGCGGTCTCCCAGGCGATGCGGCCGGGGGAGTGCATCGGCGCGGCGAGCACGAACGTGCCGATCCGCAGCCGGGAGCTCGACGCGGCGACCGCGGCCAGCGCCGGGACCGACGCCTGCACCCCGGCCGCGTCGGGCACCAGCAGCGTGTCGAAGCCGAGGTCCTCGGCGCGGCGGGCCAGTCCCGCCCAGTGGCTCGCGGGACCCGGCTGCCCGGTGACCAGCCCGAACCGGAAACGGCGATCGGTCATGAAAACCAGCCCTTCCCCAGATGATCTTGCGCTAAGATCGAAAGTACTCCACGGGACCGTGCCTGCCACCGAAGTACAGCCGCAGAGGCAGCACCGCGAAAAGAGTCCGGAGCGGGCGGCACTGTCAGTTCGCCATGCCCGTTCTCTGGAGGAATTCATGCATTTCGGTCTCGGCCTGCCCATCGGCAGCCCCGAACAGCTCACCGACTGGGCGCGTCTGGCCGACGACGGCCCGTTCCGCACGCTCGGCCTGCTCGACCGGATCGTCTACGACAACCCCGAGCCGCTGGTCACCCTCGCCCTGCTCGCCGGCGCCACCACGCGCGTCCGCCTGCAGACCGAGGTCCTGCTGGCCCCGCTGCGCGAACCCGCCCTGCTCGCCAAGCAGGCCGCCACGCTGGACCGGCTCTCCGGCGGCCGCTTCACCCTCGGTCTCGGTGTCGGCGGGCGCGCCGACGACCACCAGGCCACCGGCACCGACCCGCGTCAGCGCGGCCGGGTCCTCGACGAGCAGATGACCCGCATGCGGCGGATCTGGTCCGGCGCCGAAGGGATCGGGCCCGCCCCGGCCACGCCCGGCGGTCCCGAGGTCCTGTTCGGCGCCTTCGCCGACCCCGCCCTGGAGCGGATCGCCCGGCACGGCGACGGGTTCCTGTGCGCCGCGCCGCCGAAGTGGGCGGGCGACCTGTTCGCCAAGGTCGAGCGGTTCTGGGCCGACGCGGGCCGTGACGGCCGCCCGCGCATGGTCGCCCAGATCAACGTCGCGCTGGAGTCCGATGTGGACGAGGCACGCGCGGCCATCGCCGCCTACTACGCCTTCAGCGACTACGGCAGGAACATGGTCGAGGGGATGCTCACCACGCCGGAGCAGGTCCGCGAAGCGGCCAAGCACTTCGCGGACCTCGGCGCCGACGAGCTGATGCTCTACTGCTGGGGCACCGACCCGGGCCAGGTCGGCAGGCTGGCCGACGTGGTCAGCTGAGCATCTCCGCCCAGGCGGTGGTGAACCCGGGGAAGGTCTTGCCGACCGTCGCCGGGTCCTCGACCTCCACACCGGGGACCCGAAGGCCGAGCACCGCGCCGGCCATCACCAGCCGGTGGTCCTCGTAGGTGTGGAACACGCCGCCGTGCATCGGGGCCGGGGTGATCGCCAGACCGTCCGCGGTCTCGGTCACCCCGGCGCCCAGCGCGGACAGCTCGGTCGCCAGCGCCGCCAGCCGGTCGGTCTCGTGCCCGCGCAGGTGCGCGACGCCGGAGATGACCGACGGCCCGTCGGCGAAGCACAGCAGCGCGGCGATCACCGGGGTCAGCTCGCCCACCTCGTGCAGGTCGAGCCGCGCGCCCGGGATTTCGCCCGTTCCAGTGACGGTCAGCCCCTCCGGAGTCAGCTCGACCCGCTGGCCCAGCTCGGTCATCAGGCTGCGCAGCCAGTCACCCGGCTGGGTGGAGTACTCCGGCCAGCCGGGGATGCGCACGGTGCCGCCCGCGGCCGCCGCGGCCACCACGAACGGCGCCGCCGTGGACAGGTCCGGCTCGACCGTGAAGTCCGGGCAGGACAACCGCGCCGGGCCGACGTGGAACTCCTGCCCGTCCCGCTCCGGGGACGCGCCGAACCGGCGCAGCATGTCCAGCGTCATCGCGATGTGCGGCTCACTCGGCGGGGTGCCGCCGGTCAGCCGCACCGTCACCCCGGCCTCGAACGCCGGGCCGGCCAGCAGCAGGGCCGACAGGAACTGGCTGGACGCGCTGGAGTCCAGGTCGACCTTCCCGCCGGGCAGGCCGCCGTGCCCGCGGACGGTGAACGGCGGCGCGCCCCGGCCCTCGTCGTCGATGTCCGCGCCCGCCTCGCGCAGCGCGGCCAGCAGCGGCGCGATCGGGCGGCGGCGGATGGCCTCGTCCCCGTCGAACGTCACCGGCGCCGAGCCCAGCCCGGCCAGCGCGGGCGTGAACCGCGCGACCGTGCCCGCGTTGCCCAGCACGACGTTCGCCGGTTCCGTCGAGCCGTGCGCCAGCGGGCGGACCAGCACGTCGTCGCCGCGCCGCTCCCAGCCGCCGCCCAGCGACTCCAGCGCGCCCAGCATGAGCCGGGCGTCCCGGGAGTCCAGCGGGGCGCGGACCAGGGTCGGCTCTGCGGCCAGCGCGGCCAGCACGAACGCCCGGTTGGTGATCGACTTGGAGCCGGGGACGCGCACCGTCGCGTCGAGCGGGCCGGGCGCGACCGGCGCGGTCCAGGTGGGCTGGGAAGCGGGGGGCTGGGTCACGGTGCCTCTTTCACGCGCGAACGTCTGACGTGACCCATCGAACTACGTGGGCGCGGCGAGCGAGCGCCCGGGGGCCGGTGCGATAAGGTGGAAGCCCGTGGGACTTCAGCCGCGGACAGCCAAGTACGTTTTCGTCACGGGGGGCGTCGCCTCCTCCCTGGGCAAGGGCCTGACGGCCTCCAGCCTGGGCCAGCTCCTCACCTCTCGCGGCCTGCGGGTCACGATGCAGAAGCTGGATCCCTACCTCAACGTGGATCCAGGCACCATGAACCCGTTCCAGCACGGCGAGGTGTTCGTCACCGAGGACGGCGCCGAGACCGACCTGGACATCGGCCACTACGAGCGCTTCCTCGACCGGGACCTCTCCGGCTCGGCGAACGTCACGACCGGCCAGGTCTACTCCGAGGTCATCGCCAAGGAGCGCCGGGGTGAGTACCTCGGCGACACCGTGCAGGTCATCCCGCACATCACCGACGAGATCAAGCGCCGCATCATGGCGGTCGCGGAGTCGGACGGCACGGGGCAGCAGCCCGACGTGGTGATCACCGAGGTCGGCGGCACGGTCGGCGACATCGAGTCGCTGCCGTTCCTGGAGGCCTGCCGCCAGGTGCGGCACGAGATCGGCCGGGACAACTGCTTCTTCCTGCACGTGTCGCTGGTGCCCTACCTGGCGCCGTCGGGCGAGCTCAAGACCAAGCCGACGCAGCACTCGGTCGCCGCGCTGCGCAACATCGGCATCCAGCCCGACGCGCTGGTGTGCCGGGCCGACCGCGACCTGCCCGAGGACCTCAAGCGCAAGATCGGGCTGATGTGCGACGTGGACACCGAGGCGGTCATCGCCTGCCCGGACGCGCGCTCGATCTACGACATCCCGAAGGTGCTGCACCGCGAGGCGCTCGACGCCTACGTGGTGCGCCGCCTCGGCCTGCCCTTCCGCGACGTCGACTGGACGGTGTGGGGCGACCTGCTCGACCGGGTGCACAACCCGTCCGAGACGGTCCGCGTGGCGCTGGTCGGCAAGTACATCGACCTGCCCGACGCCTACCTGTCGGTCACCGAGGCGCTGCGCGCGGGCGGGTTCGCCCACCGCGCCAAGGTCGAGATCGTGTGGGTGGCCTCCGACCGCGCGACCACCCCGGCCGGCGCGGCCGCCGCGCTGGGCGACGTCGACGGCGTCCTGGTGCCCGGCGGGTTCGGCGTGCGCGGCATCGAGGGCAAGATCGGCGCGATCCACTACGCCCGCACCCGCGGCATCCCGGTGCTCGGGCTGTGCCTCGGCCTGCAGTGCATGGTCATCGAGGCGGCCCGCAACCTGGCCGGCATCGAGGGCGCGAACTCGGCCGAGTTCGACGAGGGCACCGAGCACCCGGTGATCTCCACGATGGCCGACCAGAAGGACGTCGTCGCGGGCGAGCGCGACATGGGCGGCACGATGCGGCTGGGCGCCTACCCGGCCAAGCTCAAGCCCGGCTCACAGGTCGCGAAGGCCTACGGCAGCACCGACGTGTCCGAGCGGCACCGGCACCGCTACGAGGTCAACAACGCCTACCGCAAGCGGCTCTCCGACGCCGGACTGGTCTTCTCCGGCACCTCGCCCGACGACCGCCTGGTCGAGTTCGTCGAGCTGCCCGCCGACGTGCACCCGTTCTTCGTCGGCACCCAGGCGCACCCGGAGCTCAAGAGCCGCCCGACCCGGCCGCACCCGCTGTTCGACGCGTTCATCGACGCCGTCGTCCGGTACCGCACCGCGGACCGGCTGCCGGTCGAGCTGCCCGAGCCCACCGTGAGCGCGCATTGACCGCCCCCGGCGAGCACGACTTCCGGGTGGTGTCCAGCAAGGACGTCCACATCGGACGCGTGGTCGGGCTGCGGATCGACGAGGTCGCGATGCCCGGCGGCGGCACCGCCAGGCGCGAGGTGGTGGAGCACCTCGGCGCGGTCGCGATCGCCGCGGTCGACGCCGACGGCGCGGTCACCCTGGTCCACCAGTACCGGCACCCGCTCGGGCGGCGGATCTGGGAGCTGCCAGCCGGGCTGCTCGACCACGCCGGGGAGGACCCGGTCGAGGCCGCGCGGCGCGAGCTGGCCGAGGAGGCCGGGGGGGCCGCCCCGCGGTGGGGGTCGCAGGGGGACGGGGGCGCCGCGCCCGGGGGCACCGCAGAGGGCGTGGGGGTGGTGCTGGCGCGCGGCCAGGCCCC
>NZ_JBEXTZ010000145.1:0-15376 GCF_040614195.1 Amycolatopsis sp. NPDC006125 | reverse complement strand
AACGCGGGGCCACCACACCACACCCGGACAGGGGGGGGGGGGGCCGTCCGCCCCGCCACCACGGTTCCACCGAGCACCAGCACCGTGAAGGGCGAGCGATGTACGAAAAGGACGGCGAGAAGTACTACGTGGTCGACGGGCACGTCCACATCTGGGACGGGCGGGCCTCGAACCACAAGAACGTGCACGGCAAGCAGTTCATCGACTGCTTCTACGACTACCACAAGAACCTGAGCCCGGAAGAGGTCGTCTGGGACTACGACACCTACACCTACTACGGCGCCGAACGCTTCATGAAGGACCTCTTCGGCGAGGGCTACGTCGACCACGCCATCTTTCAGGCCACACTGCTGAGCGACTTCTACCACAACGGGTTCGGCCAGACCGAGGAGGCGTTCGGGCTCACCCGGCAGCACCCGGACAAGCTGACCTACAACCACGCCTACGACCCGCGCCACGGCGAGGCCGGGCTGGCGCAGCTGCGCCGGGACGCGGAACGCTTCGGGCTCAAGGGCGTCAAGCTCTACACCGCCGAATGGCACGGCGACTCGCGCGGCTACAAGCTCGACGAGCCGTGGTCGCGCCGGTACCTCGAGGAGTGCCTGGAACTGGGGATCCGCAACATCCACGTCCACAAGGGACCGACGATCCGGCCGCTGGACCGGGACGCGTTCGACGTCGCCGACATCGACAAGGTCGCCACCGACTACCTCGACCTCAACTTCGTCGTCGAGCACGTCGGGCTGCCGCGGCTGGAGGACTTCTGCTGGATCGCCACGCAGGAGTCCAACGTCTACGGCGGGCTGGCGGTGGCGATGCCGTTCATCCACACGCGGCCGCGCTACTTCGCCCAGATCATCGGCGAGCTGCTGTACTGGATCGGCGAGGACAAGATCCTCTTCGGCAGCGACTACGCGCTGTGGACGCCGAAGTGGCTCGTGGAGAAGTTCGCCGACTTCCAGATCCCGGCGGACATGCCGGAGTACGCGCCGATCACCACCGACCAGAAGAAGAAGATCCTCGGCCTCAACGCGGCCGCGCTCTACGACCTGGACGTGCCGCGGCAGCTGCGCCTGCCGACCCAGGCCGGCGACGCCGACGCCGAGGTCGCCGCGGGAGCTGGTGCCCCATGACCCGGATGGCCGTGTCCGTCGAAGCCGAGGTGCTCGCGGCGCTGTCCACCGTGCTCGACCCCGAACTGGACGAACCGGTGACCGAGCTGGGTTTCGTCCGGTCCGTGGCGATCGACGACGACGGGGTGGAGGTGCACCTGCGGCTGCCCACGTCGTTCTGCGCCCCCAACTTCGCCTACCTCATGGTGGCCGACGCCTACGACGCGCTGGCCGCGGTGCCCGGTGCGGGCCGGGTGCGGGTGCTGCTCGACGACCACCACGACTCCGACAAGATCAACGCCGGTACCGCCGCCGGGCTCGGCTACGTCGGCACCTTCGGCGTGGAGGCGCAGGACAGCCTCGACGAGCTGCGCCGGACCTTCCAGCGCAAGGCCCACCTGGCCGCGATGGAGCGGTGCTGCCGGTCGGTGCTGGCCAGCGGGGCCTGGACGGTCGAGGAACTGCCGCTGCTGGAGCTGTTCGACCTGCCGGAGGGCCGCCTGAAGGCGGCCCTGATGCGGCGGCGGGAGGCCATCGGCCTGCCCAACCACTCGCAGGCGCGGGTGATGGTCGACCACGACGGGACGCCGGTCGCGCGCTCGGACGTGGCGCTGCGGTTGCGGCTGGCCACCACCACCCGCGTGTCCATCGAAGGCAACGCCCACTTCTGCCGGGGCCTGCTCGCCACCCGCTACGCCGGCGTCGATCCCGCCGGCTCCGCCCCGGTCGTCACCAACACCAGGAGCCACCCATGAAAGCCGCACAGGTCACCGGCTACCACTCGAACCTGGAACTGCGCGACGTGGAGGAGCCCAAGATCACCGGGCCGCTGGACGTCGTGGTCCGGGTGGGCGCGGCGGGCGTGTGCCGGACCGATCTGCACATCCTGGAAGGGCAGTGGGCGGAGAAGTCCGGCGTCGTCCTGCCCTACACGATCGGGCACGAGAACGCCGGCTGGGTGCACGCCGTCGGCGACGCGGTCACGAACGTGGCGGTGGGGGACAAGGTGATCCTCCACCCGCTGATCACCTGCGGCCTGTGCCGGGCCTGCCGGCTCGGCGACGACGTGCACTGCGAGAACTCGCGGTTCCCCGGCATCGACACCCACGGCGGGTACGCCGAATACCTGCTCACCTCGGCGCGGTCGTGCGTCAAGCTCGACGACAGCCTCGAGCCGGCCGACGTGGCCGCGCTCGCCGATGCCGGGCTCACCGCGCAGCACGCCGCCGCCAAGGTGGCGAAGGTGCTGCGGCCGGGGGAGGTGTGCGTGATCATCGGGGCAGGCGGTCTGGGCCACATCGGCATCCAGTGCCTGAAGGCGATGAGCGCGGCCACGCTCGTCGTCGTGGACCGCAACCCCGCGGCGCTGCGGCTGGCCGAGCAGGTTGGCGCCGACGTCACCGTGGTGGCCGATGGCGACCACGTGCCGGAGGTGCTCGACCTGACCGGCGGGCACGGCGCCGAGGCCGTGCTCGACTTCGTCGGCGAGGGGGGCTCGACGTCGGAGGGCGTGCGCATGCTGCGCCGCGCGGGCAACTACTACGTCGTCGGCTACGGCGAGAACCTCGACGTGCCGACCATCGACATCATCTCCACCGAGATCAACTTCATCGGCAACCTGGTCGGCTCCTACACCGACCTGCAGGACCTGATGGTGCTCGCCGCCCAGGGCAAGGTGAAACTGCACACCGCCCGCTACCGGCTGGAGGAGTTCCAGCAGGCCATCGACGACCTGAGCGCGGGCAAGGTCCGCGGCCGGGCGATCCTCATCCCCTGAACCGCGTGCTGTTCCCGGCACGGAAAGGAAGTAGGAATCATGGCGAAGCAGCTGCGGTTCAGCGTCGAGGCGCGGCGCCGGCTCGAACTCGGCGTCAACACGCTGGCCGACGCGGTCAAGGTCACCCTGGGCCCCAAGGGGCGCAACGCGGTGCTGGAGAAGCTGACCGGCCCGCCGACCATCACCAACGACGGCGTCACCATCGCCAGGGAGGTGCAGCTGGCGGAACCGTTCGCCAACATGGGCGCCCAGCTGGTGAAGGAAGTCGCGATGAAGACCAACGGGGCCGTCGGCGACGGCACCACCACCGCGACGGTGCTCGCCCAGGCGATGGTGCGGGAGGGGCTGGCCGCCCTCGGCGAGGGGGCGAACCCGATGCGGGTGCGCCGCGGTATCGAGGAGACCGTCGAGGCCGTCGTGGAGTACCTGCGCAAATCCGCTGCCCAGGTGTCGGGTGAGGCCGAGCTGGAGCGGATCGCCACGCTGGCGGCGAGCGACGACGAGCGCATCGGCCGCGTGATCGCCCAGGCGCTGGCCGCGGTGGGCCGGGAAGGCGTGGTCGAGGTGGAGGAGTCCGACGAGCCCGGCCTGGGGGTCGAGCTGGTGGACGGGATCGAGTTCGACCACGGCTACACCTCGCCGTACATGGTCACCGACCGGGATCGGATGGAGGCCGCCTACGACGATCCCGCGATCCTGCTGACCAACAAGAAGATCAGCCAGGTGCAGGACCTGATGCCGACCGTGGAGGCCGCCCGGCGGCTCGGCAGGCCGCTGGTGATCCTCGCCGAGAACGTCGACGGGCCCGCGCTGCAGATGATCCTCAGCGGGAACGTGCACGGCACCTACCCCGCGGTCGTGGTGCGCGCGCCCGGCTTCGGGCACCGGCGGGTCGCCGAGCTGGAGGACCTCGCCGCCGCGCTCGGCGGCCGGGTGGTCAGCGACGACTCCGGGCTGACCCTGGCCGAGGTCACCGAGGCCGACCTCGGCCGCTGCGAGCACATCACGATCACCGAGGACACCACGACGATCATCGGCGGGGCCGGCGACGAGCAGGCCGTGCGGGCGCGGATCGGCCAGCTGGACAAGCAGCTCAAGCGGGCCCGCATCGAGCACGACCAGGACAGCCTGCGGCTGCGCATCGCCCGGCTGTCCGGGCGCATCGCCGTCGTCCGCGTCGGCGCCGCCACCAGCGTCGAGCTCAAGGAGCGGATGCTGCGGGTCGAGGACTCGCTGGCGGCGGCGAGGGCGGCGCTGGAGGAGGGCGTGGTCGCCGGCGGCGGGGCGTCGCTGGCGCAGGCCGCGCGATGTGTGGACCTGGTCGGCCTCGACGGCGACGCGGCGCAGGGCCGCGAGATCGTGCGCCGGGCGCTGGGGGAGCCGTTGCGGTGGATCGCTGAGAATGCCGGTTACGACGGTGACGAGGTGCTGGCCCGGGTGTCCGCAATGGACAACGGCGGCGGGTTCGACGCGCTGACCGGCGAGTACACCGACCTGTTCGCCGCCGGGTTGGTCGACCCGCTCAAGGTGACCCGTTCGGCGCTGGAGAGCGCGGCGTCGATCGCGGCGCTGCTGATCACCACGGAGACCGCGATCGTGGAGGAGGTGCTGGTCAACCCCGGCGCGATCATCGCTCCGGGCGCCGGTGACCTCGCCGAGGGCATGGTTCGCCCGTCCAACATCTACTGAGTACGGCGACGGGGCCCCAGGCGTGCTGCGTGGGGCCCCGCTGCGTGCGTCAGCCGGCGACCGGTGCCTGTGCGCGGGCGTGCCGGAGGGCGGTACCGATGAGGTCCTCCGGTGCGCAGTGGACCTCGGCCAGCCCTGCCGCCACCGCCGCGAGCGGACGGTGACGAACCCCGTGCGGAGGCGCGGGCTGCACGATCCCGCCCGAAATGATGCGAGCGTCGGCGGCCTCCGCCAGGTGGTAGCCCGCGCCGACGGCGTCGCCGTTGAGGGCGGCCACGACGGGAAGCGGGTGGGCGCGCAGGGCCTCCAGCACCGGCGGCAGCCGGTCCAGCGCCGCGCTGTCCCCGGGCGCGACGTCCGCCGCGAAGACACCGTCCACGCCGGTCAGGACGATCGGATGCCCGGGCCCGATGTAGGCGAGAGCGGCGGCGAGCCCGTCGAGCAGTTCGGCGCTCAGCGGTCGTGGCGCCCGGAAGCGGACCACCACCGCTCCCGACTCGTAGTGCAGGTCCAGCATCGTCGCCTCCTGGAACGCTCGGGGTCCCCGTACGCTACTGGCGCGCGGCGGTTTCCCTTGTCTCACAATGAGACCGCCGCGCAGGGCCGGCTCTGGTGTGCTGGGGGCGAGTCAGGAGGGAAGAGGGGATGACGCTGAACGAGCCGATCGTCGAGGAGCCGCGCGGGGAGGAAGCCGCTGAGCGCCCGCACGGCGAGTGCCTGGAGCGGGCGCTCAGCGCACTGACCGGGTCCGGCTGGCGGATCGACCCGGCGGGGGCCGAGCACCCCCGCCGGTGAGGCCGGTTCCGCACAGCTGCCGGGTCGAGCCGATGCTGAGCTGAGCGCCGCCCCACCGGCAACGTCAGTCCCGCACGGCCATCTCGCCGAGCGGGGACCAGTCGTCCTGGTCCAGGACCGTGTTCACGATCCGCGGTGTCTCGGCGAGGTGCCGGGGAAGCGTCTCCTGAGCGGCCCGGAAGTGCGTGGACCGCACGTGCCTGGCCCCGGCGTCGGCGTCCCGGAACGCCTCCACCAGAACGTACTCGGCCGGGTCGTCGAGGCTGCGGGACCACTCGAACCACAGGCACCCCGGCTCGGCGCGGGTCGCCGCGGTGAACTCCCGCGCGATGTCCGGCCACCGGTCGGCGTGCTCGTCCTTGACGCGGAACTTGGCCGTGATGAAGATCATCCGTTGCTCCTTCGTGCCACAGTGTCCCGGTTGGTGTAGCACCCGGAACTCCCGCGAGCTGTCTCGATCTGAGACCGGAGCCGTTGCTTGGCGAACTTCCCGGTCGCCGTCTTGGGGATCTCGTCGCAGAAGAACACCTCGTCGGGCAGCCACCAGGACGCCACGCGGCCCCGCAGGTGGTCCCGCACCTCCTCGGCGGTGAGCGTGGCCCCGGCGGCCGGCACCACGCAGGCCAGCGGGCGCTCGCCCCACTTGTCGTCGGGCACTCCGATCACCGCGGCTTCGGCGACCCCGGGGTGCGCCATGATCGCGTTCTCCAGCTCCACCGAGGAGATCCACTCGCCCCCCGACTTCACGAGGTCCTTGGTGCGGTCGACGATCCGCACGTATCCGTGCCGGTCGATCGTCGCCACGTCCCCGGTGCGCAGCCACCCGTCGGCGGTGAAGGCGTCCGCCCCGTCGCGCGACCCGAAGTAGCCCGAGGCGATCGTCGGGCCGGCGGCCTGCAACTCGCCCGGCGTCTGCCCGTCCCACGGGGCCTCCTGCCCGTCGTCGCCGACGATGCGGACCTCGGTCAGCGGCACGGCGGGCCCCGGGGTGGCGAGCAGCGCCCGCCGCTGTTCGCCCGGGTCGTCGTCGTGCACGGTGGCGATGCGGGAGGTGGTGACCACCGGGCTGGTTTCGGTCATGCCCCAGGCGTTGGTCAGCGGCAGCCCGATCGCGTCCTGGTAGGCGCGGGTGAGCGCCTCGTCGACCGCGCCCCCGCCGGACACGATCTGGCGGACCGAGGAGAAGTCGTGCTCGCCGAGCAGGGGCACCAAGCCACGCCAGATCGTGGCGACCGCGGCCCCGAACGTGACCCGGTGGCGGGCGAGCATCCCCGCCAGTTCCGGCGGGGACATCGCCGGCCCGGGCAGCACCAGATCGGCCCCGCACAGCATGGCCGCGTAGGGCAGGCCCCACGCGTTGACGTGGAACATCGGCACGATCGGCATCACCACGTCGCGCTCGCTGATGCCGAAGGTGTCCACCATCAGCAACAGCGCGGCGTGCAGCACCACCGACCGGTGGCTGTAGAGCACGCCCTTGGGATCGCCGGTGGTGCCCGAGGTGTAGCACAACGCGGCCGCGGTGTTCTCGTCGTCCACAGTGAACTCGCGGGCGGTGTCGCCGGCCCGGGCCAGGAGCTCCTCGTAGTCGTGGATGCGGTCGTCGTCGGGGATTTCGGCGTCGCTCCCGTCGTCCATCACCACCACCGCCCGCACCGTGGTGAACGTGCCCACCAGCGGCCAGACGGCGGGCAGGATGGAGCGGTCGACGAACAGCACGTCGTCGGCGGCGTCGTTGACGATGTAGGTGATCTGCTCGCCGAACAGCCGGTGGTTGATCGTGTGCAGCACCCGCCCGGTGCAGGGCACGGCCAGGTAGAGCTCGACGTGCCGGTGGCTGTTCCACGCGAACGTGCCCACCCGGGCGCCGGCCGGGACGCCGAGCTCGTCGAGGGCGGCGGCCAGCCGCCGCGTCCGCGCGCACACCTGCGCCCAGGTCGTCGTGGTCTCGCCGCCGACCCGCCCGGACACCACGGTCTTGTGCCCGAAGAGGCGTTCGACGCGCCGGAACACGTGCGGCAGGGACAGGGGACGGTCTTGCATCAAGCCGAGCATGGGGATCTTCCTGTGTCGGGGTCAGCGGGTGCAGGCGAAACTCGACGCGCGGTCCGGGTCGCCCGCGCGGTACTCCGGCCACTCCGGGTACTCGCACAGGGGACGGGTGCGCTGGTGGCGTGTGTCGGTGACGACCGGGTCCACCGGCGACTGTCCTCTTTCGACCCAGCGTTCGAGCGCGGACAGCGAGTCCCAGCCCGCGGCGAAGGCCGGCGTGCCCGCGTTCGCGTGGTTGGCTCCGGGCACCACGTAGTACCGCAGGAACCCGTCCGTGGTCCGCGGGCCGAGTTCCGCGCGCACCCGCCGGTAGTAGTCGCTCGTCGACCGGTCCGAGACCAGCTCGTCCGCGGCGCCGTGCAGCAGGATCAGCTTGCCGCCGTGGGCCGCGAAGCGGCGCAGGTCCACGTCGTTGCGGTCCTGGATCTCCGACAGCCTGCTGATCCGGTCCAGCCACGGCCCGGGGTCGCGGGGGTCCACGGCGAGCGGGTCGTGGCCGGGGTCGCGGGTCAGGAAGTACTTGACCCACTGGTCCCAGTACTGCATGCCGTAACCGCTGGTCAGCGGCATCGGGTTGGCCGGCGCGGTGGTGCCGAACCCGAGGAACGGGGTGCGCATGTCCGCGCCGGAGAGGAACGGGAAACCGGGGTAGCCGGTTTCGCCGCTGGCGATCCGGTACGGCCACTCGAACCGGGTGGACATGGCGGTCACGGCGGCGATCTGCGCATCCGACAGGCACCCCGGCCTGGTGTCCGCGCCGTCCGGGCAGCGCAGCGTGCGCGGGTCGAAGTGACAGCCGCCCGGGTTCGACACGACCCCGTCCGCGACGCCGTCCAGGCCGTCGCACGCGCCGATGACGCTGCTGTAGAGGAGCGTCTGCTTGTCCGGCCCGGGAAACGCGCCGGGGCGGGACAGGATCTGTGTCAGGTGCCCCAGGTACAGGACCTCGGCGAGGTTGTTCCAGGCGGGGTAGGCGGAAATCACGCCGTCGAACGCTTCCGGCCACCGTTGCGCGACGACGAGGGCTTCACGGCCGCCGGTGGAACCTCCGGCGAAGTAGACCTCGGCGGGCTTCGCGCGGTAGGCCTGCCGGATGAGGTACCGGCTGGCGTCGTGGGTCTTCTTCAGCGCGTCGCCGGCGGCGAAGTTGCGCAGCGCCTCGTCGTTGACGCCGAACGACCCGTCCAGCGACGGCAGAGCGGCCGGGCCCTGCTGGTGGCCGGAGTCGCTGGCGAACGTGGCGTACCGCCGCGCGAGTGGCGCCGGCTGGTCGGCGGGGCCGAACGGCACGTTCGCCGTCAGGTCCGGGATGGTGCCGTTGTAGCCGCCACCGCCGAACATGATCGCCTTGTGGTTCCAGCCGGACGGCAGGGCCACGCGCATCTTGATGGCGGGCGCGGCGGGGTCGACGGGGAAGATGTCGGCGTCGACCCGGCAGTACTCGATCGTCTCGCCGCTGACCACGCTGGTCGTGACGGCCGCGGCCGTCACCCGCCCGCCGGAGGTCGGCAGGCTCATCGCCGAGGCCGGGATGTCCATTCCTGCCAGCGGCGCGCACACCGGCGTCGACGGCGGGGCGGCGGTCGCCGCGGGGGATCCGGTCGCCAGCAGCACGAGGGCCGCGGGCACGGCTGTCCAACGCGAGGTTTTCATGCCGTCCTCGTTTCAGCGGTAGAGGTGCGCGCCGGGCACGGCGTGCGGATCTTCGCGGACCTGGGCGGGGTTCGTCTCGGGCAGGAACCACGCGCTGACGAAGGTGATCAGGCCCATGAGCGCGATGTAGGCGGCGACCGGCAGGGTGCTCCCGGTCTGCGCGATGAGCGCGGTCATGAGGAACGGCGTGCCACCGCTGACGATGATCGCGGAAAGCTGATAGGCCAGCGACGCGCCGGAGTAGCGGACGTTGGGCGCGAACAGCTCGCCGAGGAAGCTCGCGATCGGGCCGTAGGTGAGGCACTGGAACACGAAACCCACCACCACCGCGACGAAGATCAGCGGCAGTGACGCGCTGTCGACGAGCCAGAAGTACGGGAAGGCCCAGACCGCGACGCCCAGCCCGCCGATCAGGATCAGCGGCCGCCGCCCCACCTTGTCCGAGAGGTGACCGGACCACGGGATCGTCACCAGCATCGCCACGGAACTGGCCAGCACGACCGCGAGCAGGGGGTTGCGCTCCAGCCCGAGCGAGCCGGTGCCGTAGCTCAGCAGGCCGGAAATGCTGACGTAGAACAGGCTGTTGGTGGCCGAGAGGATCCCGCAGCCGAGCAGGATGGTCCCCCACTTGGTTCGCACCACCTGCGCCAGCGGCGCCCGGACCACCGCTTTTTCGGGCCGCGACGCCGCCTGCTGCAACTCGCGGAACTCCGGCGTGTCCTCCACTTTGGTCTGGATGTAGAGGACGACCACGAACATCACGACGCTCACCAGGAACGGGATGCGCCAGCCCCAGCTGAGGAAAGCGTCGTCCGGCATCAGGCTGCTGGCCGCCACGAAGATCAGGTTCGAGATGATCACCGCGACGGGCACGCTGGTCTGCCCGAAGGTCCCGGCGAAGCCGCGTCGCTTCGCGCCCGCGGATTCGGTGAGCAGCAGCACGATCCCGCCCCACTGGCCGCCCGCCGCGAGCCCCTGGACGAACCGCAGCACGACCAGCAGCGTCGGGGCCAGCGCGCCGATGCTGGCCGCGCTGGGCAGGCACCCGATCAGGAAGGTCGCCGCGCCCATCAGCGCAAGGCAGGTGACCACCACCGGTTTGCGCCCGTACTTGTCGCCGAGGTGCCCGGCGAGCACCCCGCCGATGGGGCGGGCCACGAAGCCGGCCCAGAAGGTGCTGAAGGCGAGGAGGGTTCCGGTCAGCGCCGAGGAGTGCGGGAAGAACACCTTGGGGAACACCAGCGCCGCCGCGGTGCCGTAGAGGAAGAAGTCGTACCACTCGATCGAGCTGCCGATGAGCCCCACCGCCAGCAGTTTGCGGAAGGACCGGCGCGGGGCCGTGGGCGTGCCGGAGCCGAGTTGTCCGGGCTGTCCGTCGGGTTGCGCGAGCGGGGTTGCCATACATGCCGCCTTCGTTGGGAGCACGGGTGATGGCGGTCAGGTTAGGTGCGCCACTGCCGGGTGGTTGAGGTGTGTATCATCCACACCTCACGCCGTTCTGGTGGTTCTTTCTTCCATCTGGCGCGGAGGAGGTATGGCACTGTGGCCGGCGACCCCGCGGGCGAATCGCACCCGCTCATGCGCCGTCAGCGCGAACTGACGTCCCTGTACGCGACCGCCAAGTCGCTCACCGCGCTGGGCGAGCTCGACGAGGTGCTGCGCTCGATCGTCCGGCACGCCCACGACCTGATCGGCACGGACTTCACGTACCTGTCGCTGGTCGGCGCGGACGGGAGGCTGTCGGCCAGGGCGTCGGAGGGGACGATCTCCGCGTCGTTCCTGGCCGCGTCCATTCCCGCGAACGTGGGGCTGGGCGGCAAGGTGCTGGCGTCCCGCAGCCCGCACTGGGTGCGCGACTACGCCGCGGCCACCAGCATCGCCCACGACCCGGACTTCGACCGTGTGGTCGGCCCCGAGGGGCTCGTCGCGCTGCTCGGTGTGCCGCTGGTGATCCGGGGCGAGGCGGTGGGCGCCCTGTTCGCCGCGGACCGGTCCGAGCGGTCCTTCCAGGCCGAGGAGATCGCCCTGCTGAGCGCGTTCGCCGATCACGCCGCGGTCGCGCTGGACAACGCCCGGCTCTACGACGCCAGCCGGACCGCCCTGCAGGAGCTGCGGATCGCGTACCGGAAGATCGAGGAGCACGTGGCCGTCATGGAGCGGGCGCAGGCGAGCCACGAAGCCCTCACCGGCGTGGTGCTGGAGGGCGGGACGCCCGGCGACGTCGTGCAGCTCCTCGCCGATCAGCTCGGCGGCAGTGTCACGCTCCTCGACCGGGCCGGTGTCGCGGTCGTCCGCGGGGACTCGGCGGCGGACCCGTGCCGGTCTCCCGCCGGGGACGACCTGGCCGAGGCTTTCCGGAACGCGCAGCGATCGGGCCGGTGCACCACGTCGGTCGACGGCGCGGGCGTCGCCCACAGCGTGGCGTCGATCCAGGCCGGCGACAGCTTCCTCGGCGCGCTGGCGTGGAGCCGGGCGGCAGGCGGCGACCGCGGTGTCCGGGACGACATGGACGTGCGCACCCTGGAACGGGCCACCCACATCCTGGGGCTGCTCATCCTCAAGGAACGGGCCGTCGCCGAGGCGAGCGAGCGGCTGAGCGGGGAGCTGCTGACCGAGCTGATGGTCGGCAGCCCCGGGACCAGCGCGGCCCAGCGCACCCGCGCCCGGGCCCGCAACATCGACGTCGACCGGCTGGACCTGGTCCTCGTCGCCGACTCCGCCGCGCTGTCGTCCACCGAGCTGTCGCGGCACCTGCACGACATCGCCAGGGACCGCGCCGGACTCGCCGGTGAGCACCTGGGCCGGGCCACCATGATCCTGCCCAGCGCCGACGACGACCGGACCGTCGAGGAGGTCCACCGGCGCCTGCGCCGCGCGGCGGGCGCGCCGGTCACGGTCGTGGGGGAGCGGGCGGTCAACCAGGACTGGGCCCGCGCCTTCTCACTGGCCGGCCGCTGCAGCGCGGTGGTGCGCGCGCTGGGGCACACGGACCTGGGCGCCACCACGGCGCGCTACGCCCTCTACGCCATGGTTTTCGACACCGAACGGGTCCGCGACCTCGACCGGTTCGTCGCGGGCACGATCGGCCCGCTGCTGGACTACGACCGCCGGCGCGGCACGGACCTCGTCGGCACGCTCGACGCGTACTACGCCAACCGCGCCAACGTCGCGGCGACCGCGCGGGCGCTGCACCTGCACGTCAACACCCTGCTGAAGCGGCTGGACCGGGCCGGCGAGCTGCTCGGCGTCGACTGGCGCCAGGAGGACAACCTGGAACTCCAGCTCGGGCTGCGGCTGCACCGGCTGCGAGCGGTCACGCCCGGCCCGGCGTGAGGCGCCGCCGTTGGCGAGTCATGCGTCCTCGTCGAGCAACGTGCCGAGCTTCGCTTCCGCGATCACGAAGAGGGCGTCCAGCGACTGGGGTTCCACCCGCAACCGGGCAGCGATCCGTGACCGCGGAACGCCGGCGTCGCGCAGCCGCAGCGCCTGGGCGTAGACCTCCGGCAGCCGCGCGATCGCCGCGTCCCGTGTGGACGGTCGCCCGCCCGCACGGGATCCCCTCGCGGCGTTGTCCACTGCCGGCTCAGCTGCCCGGTTCGGCGATGCTCACGCCGTGCCGGCGGGTCACCTCCAGCAGCCGGGGCAGGACCTCCTCGAGGGGCCGGTCCGCCGGGACGGTCGCGGCGAAGTCGGCGAAGAACCGGCCCGCGCCGTCGCCGGTGGTGACCGCCAGCAGCCGCGCGTTCTCGGTGGTCACTTCGAAGGTGAAGGCGCACTGCGCGGGGATCGTGACGGCCGCGCCCGGCCCGAGGTCGTGGGTCTCGCCATCGGCGTGCACCGTGACCGCGCCGTCGAGGACGTACATCGTCCCCGCCCACGGCGACCGGTGCGGCGGCGCCGCGGGCGCCCGGGGTGCGTCGACCTCGAACACCTCGTACACACCACCGGTGTGTTCGGCTCCGGCTTTGACCGTGTGGATCCCGTCGCTCATGGCGAGGGGGAGGCCCTCACCGGGCCCGGATAGGTGAATCTTGCCGTTCATCACGCCTCCCGGTCGGTGATCAGTGCCAGCGCGCACCCGGCGAACCCCGCGGTCAGGACGAGCCAGGCGATCAGCGCCGCGACCCCGGAGCCGGAGAACCACGAGACCGGGATGGCAACCGCCGCCACGACGAGCGCGACACCGGCCCACGGCGGGGCCGCGTGCCCGCGCACGATGGCGGCGCCGAGCAGGATCAGCCCGAGGAGCCCGGCGAAGAAGACGAAACCGAGAATCCCCGACGGGATGTCGTCGGCCGTGTCCATCATGGTCACTGCGGTCGGCACCGGCACGCCGCTCTTGAGCGCGACGTAGGCCAGCGCCTCGGTGTCCAGAGCGCTCGGGATCGCCGTGCCGAACGCGAGCACCGTGCCCGCCAGTCCGAGCCTGGGCGAGTTGCGCCGGGCCACGCGGCCTGCCGTGAGCACGGCGGGCGCCCACAACAACGCCGACACCGCGCCCAGCCAGGCCTGCGTGGGGTAGCCGTCGAGGTCGGCGGCGATCCGCTGCGCGATGGCGGTGTTGCTGGTGCCGGTGATGTCCAGGTCCAGCGCCAGGCCGGCGGCGATCAGCAGCGGGGCCAGCACCGCGGCCACACCCATCAGGTACCTCGCCACCGGCGGCAGGTACAGGCCGGACCGGGGCTCGGTGTTCACCGCAACCATGCCGTCCCTCCTTTCGGGAACGCGGAACCATGCCGCGCCCAGCCTGATCCCCGCGCCGGCGGAGCACACGAGTAGTGCGCTACTCGGATATCGCCCGCCGGGTGGAAGACGCCGGGGACGGTGACCGTCTACCGTCCCGTGTCGTGGGCCTGAACTGGCCGTTGACCGGCCGGGCTGAGGAGCTGCGGTTCGTCGACGCCGTGGTGCGGCGCGGCGCGGGGAACGGCGTGGTGCTGGCCGGTGCGGCCGGGGTCGGCAAGACCCGCTTGGCACGGGAGGCGCTGGCCGCCGCCGGCAGGCGGCACGCCGGAACGGTGTGGATCGCGGCGACCGCGTCGGCCCGTGCCGTGCCGCTCGGGGCGTTCGCCCCCGTGCTGACCGGGGTGCGCGGCGACGCGACCCAGCTGCTCCGCCAGGCCACGGAGGCGCTCACCGGGACCGGCCGTGGCGGTGTCGTGCTGGGCGTGGACGACGCCCATCTCCTGGACCCGCTGTCCGCGTCGCTGGTGCACCAGTTCGTGCTGCGCCGCGTCGCCACGGTGGTGCTCACGGTCCGCAGCGGTGAACCGGCGCCGGACGCGGTGACCGCGCTGTGGAAGGACGGTCACCTGGAGCGGCTGGAGGTCCAGCCGCTGTCGGAGGCCGAGACCGTGGCCCTGCTGGAGGCGGTGCTCGGCGGTCCGGTGGACAGCGCCGGCGCGGCCCGGCTGTGGACGCTGTGCCGCGGCAACGCGCTCTACCTGCGCCAGCTCGTCGACGGCGAGGTGGCCGGTGGTGGCCTGCGCGTGGTTCGCGGGGTGTGGCGCTGGTCGGGCCACCCCGCCCTGTCGCCGGGCCTGGCCGACCTGGTGACCACCCGCATGGGCCGGCTGTCCGGCGCGGTCCGCGACGTGGTGGACGTCCTCGCGCTCGGCGAGCCACTCGGCGTCCCCCTGCTCACCGCCTTGACCAGCGCCGCGGGCGTGGAGCAGGCCGAAGCGGAGGGCCTGGTCGCCGTGGAACCGGACGGGCGCCGGCTGGAGGCCAGGCTCGCGCACCCGCTCTACGGCGAGGTGCGCCGCGAGGCGCTGGGCGTGCTGCGGGCGCGGCGGCTGCGCGGCCGGATCGCCCAGGCGATCGAGGACACCGGAGCCCGGCGCGCCGACGACACGATGCGGCGGGCGGTGCTCGTCCTGGACTCCGACCTCGATCCGGACCCCCGGCTGCACACGCTCGCCGCGCAGCGGGCCATCGCGCTGCTCGACGTCCCGCTCGCCGCCCGGCTGGCCCAGACGGCCGTGGACGCCGGAGGTGGATTCGAGGCGCGGCTGACGCTCGGGTTCGCGCTGTCCTGGCTGACCCGCGGGGACGAGGCGGAGGCCCGGTTGTCCGCGCTCGCCCCGCTCGCCGCCGACGACTCCCAGCGCAGCGTGGTCGCCGTGGCCCGCGCGGGGAACCTGTTCTTCTCCTGCCGTCGCCCGGCCGACGCCGAGGCCGTCCTGGACCGGGCGGAGGTCGCCGTCGGCCGGCCCGGGGCACTGGCGCCGATCCTGGCGATCCGCGCGCTCTTCCACGCGGCCGCGGTCTCGATCGCCTCCCGCGATCGTCCCGCGGC
>NZ_JBEXTZ010000144.1:0-15400 GCF_040614195.1 Amycolatopsis sp. NPDC006125 | reverse complement strand
GGCGTCAAGGCGGGAAAGAGTACCTTGACCCCGCTGATCGGCGACTAAAGATCGGCTGTGGATCGGGGGCGGGGGAGGTCTGGTTGGGGTAGTCGGCCTACTTGCATTGCCGGCTCGCCTTTCGTGCCGCATGCACCGCATGCACGAGCCTGTGGATAACCGCTGTGGATTGTGGATAACTAGCTTGCCTCGGAGGCCGCTCGCATGTTGCGGGTCTGTTCGGCGCGTGCCGCCAGTTCCTCGTCGGCCGGGTAGTCCACGCCGATCAACGTCAGGCCGTGTGCTGGGGCCACGGCGCTGTCCCGCACTCCCCCACGCAACAACTCAGCCGGCCACTCGGTCGGGCGACGGCCGTCGCCCACCAGGAGCATCGCGCCGACCAGGCTGCGCACCATCGAGTGGCAGAACGCGTCAGCCGACACCTCAGCCTCGACGACATGCGAATCGATCCGGTGCCACGTGAACCGCTGGAGTTCGCGGATCGTCGTGCCGCCTTCGCGCTGCTTGCAGAACGCCGCGAAGTCCCGCAGGCCCAACAGCGCCTCGGAAGCCTCGTTCATCGCCGTCAGCGACAGCGGGCGGCCCCAGGCCAGGGTGTCGAACCGGCGCAGTGGATCAACACCCCACGGCGCGTCCGAAACCCGGTAACGGTAGTGCCTGCGGATCGCGGAGAACCGGGCGTCGAAACCGTCCGGCGCGACCCGGGCGTCCAGCACTCGCACGTCGCCCGGCAGGAACCGGTTCCAGCGGTGCCGCATGCGCTCAAGGTCGGGAATCCCCCGGTCATCCACCGCCAGCCGTCCGGCCGGCCCGGACAGCGGCACCACGTCCACGTGCACGACCTGCCCGGTCGCGTGCACACCGGCGTCCGTGCGGCCGGCCACCACGACCGACTTCGGCACCGCGGCCCCGGGCGGCTGCTTCGCCAGCGCCTCCTCCAGCAAGCCCTGCACCGTGCGGCGGCCGGGCTGGCGGGCCCACCCCGAGAACTGCGTGCCGTCGTAGCTGACGTCCAAGCGCAGACGAACGAGCCCGCCCTCCCCGGAGGGAGCAGCGGGCTCGTCGCGTGAAACTTCTGCCGTCAGGACTCGTCCTTCTTGGCGTCGTCCTTGGCCTCGGCAGCAGCGTCGTCGGCACCCTCGGCCGGCTCGGCGGTCGCCTCGGTGGTGGCCGACTCGGGCGCCTCAGCGTCCTGGTCGGTCGCCTCAGCGGCCTTGGTCTCCTCGACCGCGGAGGAAGCCTCGGCAGTGTCCTTAGCCGCGAACTTGGTCTTCCGCGCCTTCTCCGCCTCCGAGGTGACGGTCTTCTCGGACACCAGCTCGATGACCGCCATCGGGGCGTTGTCGCCCTTGCGCGGCAGCGTCTTGGTGATCCGGGTGTAACCGCCGTTGCGGTCCGCGAAGAACGGGCCGATCTCGGCGAGCAGCTTGTGAACCACGTCCTTGTCGCGGATCACGCGCTGGATCTGACGCCGGTTGTGCAGGTCGCCGCGCTTCGCCTTGGTGATCAGCTTCTCGGCGAGCGGCCGCATCCGGCGGGCCTTGGCCTCGGTCGTGGTGATCTTGCCGTGCTCGAACAGCGACGTGGCGAGGTTCGCCATCATCAGCCGCTCGTGGGCCGCGGATCCACCGAGACGGGGGCCCTTCGTGGGGGTGGGCATTGCTTCTCCTCGTAAATCCGGCCGCTTTCAGGCCGGCGCCCGCCCCGCACGAATCACTCGGCGAGGCGGGCCGCCGTCCTTACAGCTGCTCCGTCTCTGCGTAGTCCTGGCCGTCGTCGTGGCCGTTGTCCGACAGGCCGCCGACACCCTCGGCGGACCAGCTCTCGCCGCCCTCGTAGGAGGCAGCAGCCGCGGTCGGGTCGAACCCGGGCGGGCTGTCCTTCAGCGACAGGCCGAGGCCGACGAGCTTCATCTTGACCTCGTCGATCGACTTCGCGCCGAAGTTGCGGATGTCGAGCAGGTCGGCCTCGCTGCGCGAGACCAGTTCGCCGACCGTGTGGATGCCCTCGCGCTTGAGGCAGTTGTACGACCGGACCGTGAGGTCCAGGTCCTCGATCGGCATCGCGTAGGCGGCGATGGTGTCCGCCTCCTGCGGCGACGGGCCGATCTCGATGCCCTCGGCGTCGACGTTGAGCTCCCGGGCCAGGCCGAACAGCTCGACCAGCGTCTTACCGGCCGACGCGACGGCGTCGCGCGGGGTGATCGACGGCTTGGTCTCGACGTCCAGGATCAGCTTGTCGAAGTCGGTGCGCTGCTCGACACGGGTCGCCTCGACCTTGTAGGTGACCTTCAGCACCGGCGAGTAGATCGAGTCGACCGGGATCCGGCCGATCTCGGCACCAGCCTGCTTGTTCTGCTGAGCGGGCACGTAACCGCGGCCGCGCTCGACGACCAGTTCGATCTCCAGCTTGCCCTTGCCGTTCAGCGAGGCGATGTGCAGATCCTGGTTGTGCACGGTGACACCGGCCGGCGGAACGATGTCGGCCGCGGTGACCTCACCCGGGCCCTGCTTGCGCAGGTACATGGTGACGGGCTCGTCCTCCTCGGACGACACGACCAGTTCCTTGAGGTTCAGGATGATGTCGGTGACGTCTTCCTTCACCCCGGGGACGGTGGTGAACTCGTGCAGCACACCGTCGATGCGGATGCTGGTGACCGCCGCGCCCGGGATGGACGACAGCAGCGTGCGCCGCAGCGAGTTGCCGAGCGTGTACCCGAAGCCGGGCTCCAGCGGCTCGATGGTGAACCGGGACCGGGTCTCGTTGATCGGCTCTTCGCCGAGGGCCGGTCGCTGGGAAATCAGCACTTTCTTCTCTTCCTTTCCTGCCGGCGCCCGCCATATGACGCCGAAAGGGATGGCGGAGCGGCGACGCGCGGGTGCGCGCCGCCGCGGCCGATCACTTCGAGTAGTACTCGACGATCAGCTGTTCCTGGACCGGAACGTCGATCTGCGCCCGCTCGGGGAGCTGGTGCACCAGGATGCGCAGGTTGGACTGCACGACCTGCAGCCAGCCGGGGATCGGCCGGTCGCCGAACGACTCCTTGGCGGCCACGAAGGGCAGCATCTGGAGCGACTTCGGCCGCACGTCGATGATGTCGAACTTCTCGACCTGGTAGCTGGGGATCGTCACCTTCACGCCGTTGACGGTGAAGTGACCGTGCGCCACCAGCTGACGCGCCTGACGGCGGGTACGGGCCAGGCCGGCGCGGTACACGACGTTGTCGAGGCGCGACTCGAGGATCTGCAGCAGGTTCTCACCGGTCTTGCCGGGGCGCCGCGCGGCCTCCTTGTAGTAGCGGCTGAACTGCCGCTCGAGGACGCCGTACGTGTAGCGAGCCTTCTGCTTCTCCTGCAGCTGGAGCAGGTACTCGGACTCCTTGACCCGGCCGCGGCCGTGCTGGCCGGGCGGGTACGGGCGGCGCTCGAAAGCCTGGTCGCCGCCGACGAGGTCAACCTTGAGGCGCCGCGAGATGCGAGTCGCGGGGCCGGTGTAGCGAGCCATCTGTTGTTACTCCTCCCCGTTCCTCAGACCCGGCGCCGCTTGGGCGGGCGGCAGCCGTTGTGAGGCTGCGGGGTCACGTCCTGGATGGTGCCGACCTCGAGACCGGCGGCCTGCAGCGAACGGATCGCCGTCTCCCGGCCGGAACCCGGGCCCTTGACGAACACGTCGACCTTCTTCATCCCGTGCTCGGCGGCCTTGCGAGCCGCGTTCTCGGCCGCCATCTGCGCGGCGAACGGGGTGGACTTGCGGGAGCCCTTGAAACCGACGTGGCCGGAGGAGGCCCACGAGATGACCGCACCGTTCGGGTCGGTGATCGACACGATGGTGTTGTTGAAGGTGCTCTTGATGTGAGCGTGGCCGTGGGCCACGTTCTTCTTTTCCTTCCGCCGGACCTTCTTGGCCCCGGCGCGAGCCTTGGGTGGCATGTTGGGTGGTTTCTCCTGCCTAGCGCGAGTTCTCGGTCTGTGCGGCGGCAGCGGCGGCCTCGCGGGCCTCCTGCTGGCCACGCCGGATCAGCGAACCGGCGTCGGTGTAGAGCTGGCGAAGCGCCATCGGGCGGGCATACAGGGCCTTCGGCGAAACGCACGAATTGTTGCGGCGGCGCACCTGCCCGGCGCCGATCCGCACGACCTTCTTGCCCTGGACGCTCACTTCTTGCCAGCCTTCTTCTTGCCGGCGACCGTCTTCTTCGGACCCTTGCGGGTGCGGGCGTTGGTCTTGGTCCGCTGGCCGCGGACGGGCAGACCGCGGCGCCACCGCAGGCCCTCGTAGCAGCCGATCTCGATCTTGCGACGGATGTCGGCCTGCACCTCGCGGCGGAGGTCACCCTCGACCTTGAAGTTCTCTTCGATGTGGTCGCGCAGCTTGACGAGGTCGTCGTCGGTCAGGTCGCGGACCCGGGTGTCCGGGTTCAGCGACGTGGCCGCGATGAGCTCCTTCGAGCGCGTACGACCGATGCCGTAGATGTAGGTCAGCGCGATCTCCAACCGCTTCTCGCGGGGGAGGTCTACGCCGGCGAGTCGTGCCATGGCGCTTGATGCTCCTTCTGCTGTTCGTCGCTCCAGGTGTGCTCCCCGCCCGGTTCCGGGACCGACTCGCATGTCGTCCGGAGCACTTGCGTGTCCGGTGTCCCGGCCCCGGCCTGGAGTCCGGGGGTCGGCCGGGCCGTGTGGCCCGGCAGGTGCGGGGAGGTCATACAGCTGTCCGTCCGCTCTGCGTGGTGCAGGCGGTGATCAGCCCTGCCGCTGCTTGTGCCGCAGGTTCTCGCAGATCACCATGATCCGGCCGTGGCGGCGGATCACCTTGCACTTGTCGCAGATCTTCTTGACGCTCGGCTGGACCTTCACGTCTCCTGCTTCCTTATGCGTTGCTCACCGCGTCACTTGTAGCGGTAGACGATCCGCCCACGAGACAGGTCGTACGGCGACAGCTCGACGACAACCCGGTCTTCCGGGAGGATGCGGATGTAGTGCTGCCGCATCTTGCCGCTGATGTGTGCCAGGACCTTGTGACCGTTCTCCAACTCGACTCGGAACATCGCGTTGGGGAGTGGCTCGATGACCCGACCTTCGACCTCGATGGCCCCGTCTTTCTTAGCCATGTCCTCCGCGTTTCGTGACTTGGTAGAGCACCGAATTGGCAACTCTTGCGTTCGGCGGACACGCCGCACCGACCCCAAGGACCCGAGCATTGACGAGCGCGTTGGAACCGGCGTGATGAGTACGCCAGCTAGATAGTGTACGCAGCCTGTGTCGCACCTCGCGAGGCGGGGTGATGTGTGGTAGGCAACGTCACTCCGACGATACCCCAAGTCGCACCGGAAGCGGTGAACCCGCAGGTCAGGAGCCTTCGGGCAGGGTCAGGACGCGGGGGCCGTCCTCGGTGATGGCGACGGTGTGCTCCCAGTGGGCGGCACGTGAGCCGTCCGCGGTCACCACGGTCCAGCCGTCCTCGAGCTCGACGGTCTCGGCGCTGCCGCCGGTCAGCATCGGCTCGATGGCCAGCGCCATGCCGGGCTTGAGCTTCGGCCCCTTTCCGGGCTTGCCGACGTTGGGCAGGAACGGCTCCATGTGCATCTCGGTGCCGATGCCGTGCCCGCCGTACTCGACGATCTGGCCGTAGGAGGTGCCGTCGGCCGCCGAAGACGTCTCGGCGGAGGACTGCACGGCGTGCGAGATGTCGGTCAGCCGGGCGCCGGGCACCGCGGCCTCGATGCCGGCGAGCATCGCGGCGCGGGTGGCGGCCGACAACGCCTGGTCGGCGGCCGAAACCGCGCCGATGGCGAGGGTGACGGCGGAGTCGCCGTGCCAGCCGTCGAGGATGGCGCCGCAGTCCACGGACAGCAGGTCGCCCTCGGCCAGCACCGTCGTCTTCGCCGGGATGCCGTGGACGACCTGCTCGTTCACCGACGCGCAGATCGAGGCCGGGAAGCCGTGGTAGCCCTTGAACGAGGGCACCGCGCCGGCCGCGCGGATGGTCTGCTCGGCGATCTCGTCCAGGTCACCGGCGCTGACGCCGGGCTTGGCGGCCTCGGCGACAGCCGCGAGGGTGCGGGCCACCACGATGCCGGCGGCCCGCATCGCGTCCAGCTCGCCGGGCGTCTTGATCTCGATGCCGCGGTGGCGGCGGAGCACGGAAGGCACCAGGTTCACGCGCGCGCGTCGAGAGCGTTCACGATCCGCGAGGAGACCTCGTCGACCTCGCCGACGCCGTCCACCTTGACCAGGATGTCGCGGTAGTAGTCCAGCAGCGGCGCGGTCTCCGACTGGTAGACCTGCTGCCTGCGGCGGATGACCTCTTCGGTGTCGTCCGTGCGGCCGCGGCCCAGCAGGCGCTCGACCAGGACGTCCTCCGGCACGTCGAGCTGGATGACCGCGTCGAGCGCGCTGTCCGACTCGGCCAGCATCTCGCCGAGGACCTCGGCCTGCTTGGTGTTGCGCGGGAACCCGTCCAGCAGGAAGCCGGCCTTGGTGTCGGACTCGGCAAGGCGCTCGCGGACCATCTCGTTGGTGACGCTGTCCGGGACCAGCTCGCCCGAGTCGAGGTAGCGCTTCGCCTCCTCGCCCAGCGGCGTCTGCTCCGCCACGTGAGCGCGGAAGAGGTCACCGGTGGAGATGTGCGGGATGGAGAGCCGCTGCGACAGCGCTACCGCCTGAGTTCCCTTCCCTGCTCCGGGCGGGCCGACAAGAACCAGGCGCGTCATCGCAAGAACCCTTCGTAATTCCGCTGCATCAGCTGGCTTTCGATCTGCTTCACCGTGTCGAGGCCGACGCCGACCATGATCAGCACGGCGGTGCCGCCGAACGGGAAGTTCTGGTTGTTGCCCTCCTGCGTGATGGACAGGAAGAAGTTCGGGAGGATCGCGATGATGCCGAGGTAGAGCGAGCCGGGGAAGGTGATCCGGCCCAGCACGAAGCTCAGGTACTCGGCGGTCGGCCGACCGGGGCGGATGCCCGGGATGAAGCCGCCGAACTTCTTCATCTCCTCCGCGCGCTCATCCACGTTGAACGTGATGGTGATGTAGAAGTACGTGAAGAAGATGATCAGCGCGAAGTACAGCAGGATGTGCACCCAGCTGGACTGGTTGACCACGTAGGTCTGCAGGAACGCCTGCCAGCCGGAGCCGCTGGTCGGGTCGCCGAACAGACGGCTGATCAGGTCCGGCAGGTACAGCAGCGACGAAGCGAAGATGACCGGGATGACACCGGCCTGGTTCACCTTGATCGGCAGGTAGGTCGACGTGCCGCCGTACATCCGGCGGCCGATCATCCGCTTGGCGTACTGCACCGGGATCCGGCGCTGGCCCTGCTCGACGAAGATGACGCTGGCGATGATCACCAGGCCGAAGAGGCACACCAGCGCGAAGACGAGACCGCCCTGGTTGTTCAGGATGTTCATGCCCTCGGCCGGGATGCGGGCCGCGATGTTCAGGAAGATCAGCACGGACATGCCGTTGCCGACGCCGCGCTCGGTGATGAGCTCGCCCAGCCACATCATGACCGCGGTGCCCGCCGTCATGGTGATGACGATCAGCGCCAGCGAGAAGATGCTGTTGTCCGGGATGATCGACTGCGCGCAGTCCGGGAACAGCTGGCCGCGGTCGGCGAGCGCCACCACACCGGTCGCCTGCAGGATCGCCAGCGCGATCGTCAGGTACCGGGTGTACTGCGTGAGCTTGCCCTGGCCGGCCTGGCCTTCCTTCTTCAGCTCCTCGAACCGCGGGATGACGACGGTGAGCAGCTGGATGATGATGCTGGCCGTGATGTACGGCATGATGCCGGTCGAGAAGATCGACAGCTGCAGGAGCGCCCCGCCGCTGAACAGGTTCAGCAGGGAGTAGATGCCGGACTGGTCGGCACCGGCCTGGCATGCCTGCACATTGGGATAGGAGACCCCGGGCGCCGGGGTGACCGCACCGATCCGGTACACGGCCACGATCAACAGCGTGAACAGGATCTTCTTGCGCAGGTCCGGCGTGGCGAGAGCCGAGCGAAAGGCGCTGAGCACGCGGGGGACCTCCTCGGCGTCGCCGGTGGGTGTCACCGGCGATCGGCTTGGCCGGCACGCTGGCCGGCAGGAACACCATGTCGCTGGCAAGCCAGCAGCGCTCCGGGGCATGTCGGTCCCCGAAGCGCGTCGCCCGACTCTAACAGCCGGGCGTTGGAGGGTTGTGAGGTAGGCCGTGTTATGAGCCGGAGGCGGCCAGGGTGCCGGCCATGCCGAGCAGGACCGCTCCGGTGCCGCGGTCCAGCTTCCGCCGGGTTTCGACGCTCAGACGGACAGCCTTGAGCGCGGCGCCGACCGCGGCGTAGGCCGTGCCGGCGAGGAACTCGGCGACGAGGTAGACGCCGCCGAGGATCGCGATCTGCGCGGTGGGTGACCCGTGTGCGGGGTCGACGAACTGCGGCACGAACGCGGTGAAGATGAGGATCGCCTTGGGGTTGGTGATGGCGACGAGGAACTCCTTGCGCAGCACGGGGCCGGGTGGTTGTTCCGCCGGTGGCTGGGGCTTGCTGCGGAGGAGCCGGACGCCGAGCCAGACGAGGTAGGCGACACCGGCCCACTTGACAGCGGTGAGCGCGGGCTCGGACGCGGCGAGCAGCTGACCGAGCCCCGCCGCGACGGCGCCGATCATGAGCGTGAAGGCCGCCAAGCGCCCGAGCAGCCCCGCGAGGGCCTGCGGGAGGCCGTGCTGGATGCCGTGGTGCAGCCCGAGAAGGTTGTTGGCGCCCGGTGTGAGGGCGATGAGCATGGCGGCGCCGAGGAAGACGAGCAACCAGGTCATCGCCGTGACGGTACTGGCTGTGCTGACGAGCGGCGGCTGATTTTTCGGGGCGGGCGGCGGCACGGCAGCTCACGAGCGGCGGCAGCATGTCGGCGGATCGCGAGGTGCCGCACTCCGGCACGGCTGCCGGACCTCGGCGCGGCGGGTGGCGGCGACGCGAGCGCCCACCTACCCAATAGGCGGGACGTTAGGAGCTTGGGCGCTCCTCGCCGCGCGGGTCGCCTTCCGACGAGCTCCCTTGGCGCTCCCCCGGTTGCGCCCCGGCGGGATGGTGCTGGCTTGCCGGGTTCGGCCGCCAGCCGCTCTGGCCCGACAGTCCCTGGCCCGCCGCGTTCGAGCCCGGCTCGCCCTGACTCCCTACGCCCTGCCCGGGCGTGCTCGGGCCGGGTGGGTAGCCGGCGTGCGGCAGGGGCATGGCCTGTCCCGCAGACGGGGCGCTCGGGTAGGGCTCGCCGCCGGGCCAGTGCCTCGTCGGGGCCGGGAACTGGGGTCCGGGCTGGTACCCGGACGGCGCGGGGATCCCGTAGCGCGGCGTCGTCAGGTCCTGCGGCGCGCGGCGGCCCCGCGCGGCGGCCAGGACCGCGGCCACGATCGCCGCCAGGGTGGCGCCGGCGACCAGCCAGAACCCGAGTCCGAGCCGGTCGCTCGTCGAGAAATCGCCGTCGCCCTCCGCGGCGCCCGTCGGGCGGAAGCTCTCGTGGAGGCTGACCCCCTGCAGGACGATCCCGGCGGCGGTCGCGAGGAGGAAGGCCGCGCCGGTCGCCGTGGCCAGCGCTGCCGCGAACTTCCGGGCGGGCGACGAATCGCGGCGAGCCGCGGCCAGGCTCAGCACCGCCGCGATGACCAGCAACAACCCGGCCGCCGCCAGCAGGTAGCCGTTGCGGACCGGGCTGCCGAAGGTGTTCGTCGGGATCCCGGGCTGCGCCGCCTCCGCGGTCAGGTCCCACCCGGTGACCGTCAGCGACAGCTGCGGCTCACCCTGGAAGAGCAGCTCGCCCTCGAACAACGCGAAGAACGAGCCCGTGACGGCGGCCGCGGCGGCGAGCAACGCCAGCGCGGCGCCCAGCAGACGTCCACCGTGCCAACCAGGTCGACGGCTCGGCACCGGCGGGTAACCAGGTGGAACCCCCGGGAACGACATCACCCGATCGTGGCACCACCAGCACGCAAAGGAAAGGGCCCGCCGGTCCGAAGACCAGCGGGCCCTTGCCGCATGTAAAAAATCAGAGCTCGGTGGCCGAACCGCCGGCCGCCTCGAGCTTCTCCTTCGCGGACGAGGAGAACTTGTCGGCGGTGACGTTCAGCTTCACGCCGTTCAGGTCGCCGTTGCCGAGGACCTTGACGAGCTCGTTCTTGCGAACCAGACCGCGCTCGACCAGCTGCTCCTTGGTGACGTCGCCACCGTCCGGGAAGACCCGGGCGATGTCGCCGACGTTCACCGGCTGGTACTCGGTGCGGAAGCGGTTCTTGAAGCCACGCAGCTTCGGCAGCCGCATGTGGATGGGCATCTGCCCACCCTCGAAACCGGCGGGCACGTTCTTCCGGGCCTTGGTGCCCTTCGTACCGCGACCGGCGGTCTTGCCCTTCGAACCCTCACCACGACCGACGCGGATCTTCTCGCGCTTGGCGCCCGGGGCCGGGCGCAGGTGGTGGATCTTGATGGCCGTCATGCCTTGACCTCCTCAACAGTCACGAGGTGGCGGACGGTGTGGATCAGACCGCGGACCTCCGGGGTGTCCTCGCGCACCACGGACTGCCGGATCTTGCGCAGCCCGAGGGTCCGCAGGGACTCCCGGTGGTTGTGCTTGGTGCCGATCTTGCTCTTGACCTGGGTCACCTTGAGCTGAGCCATGTCAGACCCCCTGTCCCGCACGCTGACGCAGCATCCGGGCCGGCGCGACGTCCTCGAGCGGCAGACCGCGACGGGCCGCCACCTCCTCCGGACGCTGGAGACCCTTCAGGGCCGCCACGGTGGCGTGCACGATGTTGATCGCGTTGTCCGAGCCGAGCGACTTCGACAGCACGTCGTGCACACCCGCGCACTCCAGCACCGCGCGGACCGGGCCACCGGCGATGACACCGGTACCGGCGCTGGCCGGGCGGAGCAGGACCACACCGGCGGCCTCCTCACCCTGGACCGGGTGCGGGATGGTGCCGGCGATCCGGGGAACGCGGAAGAAGTTCTTCTTCGCTTCCTCGACGCCCTTGGCGATGGCCGCGGGAACTTCCTTGGCCTTGCCGTAGCCGACGCCGACCTGACCGTCGCCGTCACCGACGACCACCAGGGCGGTGAAGCTGAAGCGACGACCACCCTTCACGACCTTGGCGACGCGGTTGATCGCGACGACGCGCTCGAGGTGCGGGGTCTTCTCCTGGCCGGCCCCGCCACGGCCACCGTCGCGGCGGTCGCGGCGGTCACGACGGTCGCGGTCGTTGCCGCCCGGACCGCCCTGTCCACCGCCCTGCCGTGTACGTCCCGGCATCAGGCTTTCCTTCCATTCGCGAGCATGTGCATGGTTCTCAGAACTCCAACCCCGCCTCGCGAGCGGCGTCGGCCAGCGCGGCGATGCGGCCGTGGTAGCGGTTGCCACCGCGGTCGAACACGACGCTGGAGATGCCCGCACCCTTGGCACGGGCGGCCACGAGCTCGCCGACCTTGGCGGCCTTGGCCTTCTTGTCGCCCTCGAGCGCACGCACGTCGGCCTCGAGGCTCGACGCCGAGGCGACCGTGTGGCCTGCCACGTCGTCGATCACCTGGACCGTGATGTGCCGCGAGGACCGGTGGATGACCAGCCGGGGCCGCTGGGCGGTCCCGCCGACCTTCTTGCGAAGCCGGAAGTGACGGCGCGCCTTCGCGACGCGGCGCCGGGTCGAGATGTCCTTGCCGACCGGCTTCCGCTTCTTCGTTGCCGTTTCGCTCATGATCACTTACCCGTCTTTCCGACCTTGCGACGGATGCGCTCACCCTCGTAGCGCAGCCCCTTGCCCTTGTACGGGTCCGGACGGCGGAGCCGGCGGATCACCGCGGCGATCTGGCCGACCTTCTGCTTGTCGATGCCGGACACGGAGAACCGGGTCGGGGTCTCGACCTTGAAGGTGATGCCCTCCGGCGCCTCGATCAGCACGGGGTGGCTGTAGCCGAGGGCGAACTCGAGGTTGCTGCCCTTGGCCTGGACGCGGTAACCGACACCGTGGATCTCGAGCTTCTTCTCGTAACCCTCGGTCACACCCACGACCAGGTTGTTGACCAGCGTGCGGGTCAGACCGTGCAGCGCACGGCTCTCCCGCTCGTCGTCCGGGCGCTTGACCAGCAGCGCGCCGTCCTCACCGCGCTCGACCGTGATCGGCTCGGCGATGGTGTGCGAAAGGGTGCCCTTGGGACCCTTCACCGAAATGTTCTGGCCGTCGATGGTCACCTCGACCCCGGAAGGGACGGTGATCGGCTGCTTACCGATGCGCGACATGCCTGCTCTCCCTTCCGTTACCAGACGTAGGCGAGGACTTCCCCGCCCACACCGTTGCGCTTGGCCTGCCGGTCGGTCTGAAGGCCGCCCGACGTCGAGATGATCGCGATGCCCAGCCCGCCCAGCACGCTCGGCAGCTCGGTCGACTTGGCGTACACCCGCAGACCCGGCTTGGACACGCGGCGCAGACCGGCGATGCTGCGCTCGCGGTTGCGGCCGTACTTCAGTTCCACGATGAGGTTCTTGTGCTTCTCACCCGGCTCGTCCCGGTAGCCCGAGATGTAACCCTCGCGCTTCAGGATCTCGGCGATGTTCGCCTTGAGCTTCGAGTGCGGCACCACGACCTCGTCGTGGTACGCCGAGTTGGCGTTCCGCAGACGTGTCAGGAAGTCTGCGATGGGGTCGGTCATCGTCATGGTGACCTTCAACCTTTCTCGCCTGGTTCCCCCTAGTCAGAGGGCCTGTGGCGAAGTGGGAGCTTCTGTCGTTCCTACCAGCTGGACTTGGACACACCGGGGAGTTCGCCCGCGTGCGCCATCTCGCGCAGGCAAACCCGGCACAGTCCGAACTTGCGGAACACCGAGTGGGGCCGGCCGCACTTGTTGCAGCGCGTGTAGGCACGCACCTTGAACTTCGGCTTGCGGGCCGCCTTGGCGATCAGAGCCTTCTTGGCCATCAGTTCTCCTTGAACGGGAAGCCGAGCTTGCGGAGCAGCGCGCGGCCCTCGTCGTCGGTGGTAGCGGTGGTGACAACGGTGACGTCCATGCCGCGCGGGCGGTCGATGGAGTCGGGGTCGATCTCGTGGAACATGGACTGCTCGTTGAGACCGAAGGTGTAGTTGCCGTTGCCGTCGAACTGCTTGGCCGACAGCCCGCGGAAGTCGCGGATACGCGGCAGCGCGATCGTCAGCAGCCGGTCCAGGAACTCCCACATGCGGTCGCCGCGCAGCGTCACGCGCGCACCGATCGGCTGGCCCTCACGCAGCTTGAACTGCGCGATGGACTTGCGCGCCCGGCGCACCTCGGGCTTCTGACCGGTGATGGCCGCGAGGTCGCGGATCGCACCGTCGATCAGCTTGCTGTCCCGCGCGGCGTCGCCGACACCCATGTTGACGACGACCTTGACCACGCCCGGGATCTGGTGGACGTTCTCGTAGCCGAACTCGCTGCGGAGCTCGCCCTTGATCTCTTCGCGGTACCGCGTCTTCAACCGCGGCACGATCTTCTCTGCGGTCGTCATCAGATGTCCTTACCGGTCCGGCGCGAGATGCGAACCTTCTTGCCGTCCTCGCCGATGCGGTAGCCCACGCGGGTCGGCTTGCCGTCGGAGTCCACGACCATCACGTTCGACACGTGGATCGGGGCCTCCTGCGTCACGATGCCGCCGGACTGCGCGCCGCGCTGGGTCTGGGAGATCCGGGTGTGCTTCTTGATCCGGTTCACGCCCTCGACCAGCACCCGCTGGCGCTCCGGGTAGGCCTTGATGACCTTGCCCTTGGCGCCCTTGTCCTTGCCGGCGATGACGACGACCGTGTCGCCCTTCTTCACCTTCATCAGAGCACCTCCGGCGCCAGCGAGATGATCTTCATGAACTTGCGGTCACGCAGCTCACGGCCGACCGGGCCGAAGATGCGGGTGCCGCGCGGCTCGTTGTCGTTCTTGATGAGCACGGCGGCGTTCTCGTCGAACTTGATGTAGGAGCCGTCCGGGCGACGCCGCTCCTTCGTCGTGCGGACGACGACGGCCTTGACCACGTCACCCTTCTTCACCCCGGCAGCCGGGATGGCGTCCTTGACGGTGGCGACGATGATGTCGCCGATACCCGCGTAGCGCCGTCCCGAGCCACCGAGCACGCGGATGCAGAGGATCTCCTTGGCACCCGTGTTGTCGGCGACTCGCAGCCGCGACTCCTGCTGGATCACGTCAACTCCTGTATGTCGCGCCGGTTCTCACCTTCCGGCGAGCCTGGCGGAACGGAGGAGGCCCGAGATGGGCCTCCGATTACTTGGCCTTCTCCACGATCCGCACGAGCCGCCACCGCTTGGTGGCCGAGGTCGGGCGGGTCTCCATGAGGATCACGCGGTCACCGATGCCGGCGGTGTTCTCCTCGTCGTGCGCCTTCACCTTGCTGGTGGAGCGGAGAACCTTGCCGTAGCGGCGGTGCTTCTTGCGGTCCTCGAGCTCGACCACGATCGTCTTGTCCATCTTGTCCGAGACGACGTAACCCTCACGGACCTTGCGGTAGTTGCGACCGGATTCGGCGCTCTGCACCGGCTGCGCGGCGAGCTCTGGGGTCTGCTCACTCATCAGGCAGCACCTTCTTCATTCTCGGCGTCGGGGGAAACGGACAGGCCGAGCTCGCGCTCCCGCATCACCGTGTAGATCCGAGCGATGTCGGCACGGACGGTGCGGAGGCGGCGGTTGTTGTCCAGCTGCCCGGTGGCCATCTGGAAGCGGAGGTTGAACAGCTCCTCCTTGGCTTCCTTCAGGCGCAGCACGAGCTCCTCGTTGGTGAGCTCACGCAGCTCTGCGGCGGCGACACCTGCCTGCGCCATCAGAACTCACCACCTTCACGGGTCACGATGCGGCACTTCATGGGGAGCTTGTGGATCGCGCGGCGCAGCGCCTCACGAGCCTGGGCCTCGTTCGGGAAGCTCAGCTCGAACATGACGCGGCCCGGCTTCACGTTGGCGACCCACCACTCGGGCGAACCCTTACCGGAACCCATGCGGGTTTCGGCCGGCTTCTTGGTGAGCGGGCGGTCCGGGAAGATGTTGATCCAGACCTTGCCGCCACGCTTGATGTGCCGGGTGATGGCGATACGAGCGGACTCGATCTGCCGGTTGGTCACGTAGTGGTGCTCAAGCGCCTGGATGCCGTACTCACCGAAGGTGACCTTCGTGCCGCCCTTGGCGGCACCGGCGCGCTTCGGCGAGTGCTGCTTGCGGTGCTTGACCTTGCGTGGGACGAGCACGCCTCAGCCCTCCGTCTTCTCGGCCGCGTCCGGCGAACCCTGCGCGGGCGCCTCGCTGGTCGCGACATCCGTGTCGGCCTTCGCGGCGGCAGCGGCGCGGCCGGCTTCGGTCGAGGTCGGCGTCGTGCCCTGGGCGCCGGACGCGGCCGAGAAGACGGAGGGCTGAGGCGTGCTC
>NZ_JBEXTZ010000143.1:0-15483 GCF_040614195.1 Amycolatopsis sp. NPDC006125 | reverse complement strand
AGTCGCCGACCAGGGTTGTCAAGGCACGCTTTCCCGCCTTGACAACCCTGCTCGGCGACTGAAACACAATCAGGCATCGGGGGCGGGGGTGGTCGGAAGGTGACCTTCCGGCGCCGTGAGGCGCTTTTCCCGCCCGCAGGGCGGGCTCTTCGCCGTGTCAAGCGGCGTTTTAAAGATCAAAAGAGTCCTCGCCGGACGGGCAGGCTCCGGGATGACCAGGGGTTGGGTGCCTCGTCCCACCTCGTGCAGTGGGTCGCTGGGTGGTCATCCCGTCGCCTTCCGGTTTGTGCATATCACCTTGAGCCAGGGCCGCAAGGTTGGCATGTTCGGCCGCCGGTTGGCGGCCGGGGTTGCGGCCCTGGCTCAAGGTGATCGTTGCGTGTCAGGCGACGGGATGACCACCCAGCTCGGGTTTTGGTTCAAAGATCAACTGCTGCGCAGTGCGCGTCGCAGTAGTTTGCCCGACACGGTTTTCGGCAGTTCCTCCAGGAACTCCACCTGGCGTGGGTACTTGTACGCCGCCATGCGTTCCCTGCAAAACGAAATCAATTCCTCCGCCGTGACCGCAAACCCGGGCCGCAGGCTGACGAACGCCTTGACCGTCTCGCCCCGGTACTCGTCCGGGACGCCGACCACCGCGGCTTCCCGCACGGCTTCGTGTTCGTACAGCACGTCTTCGACCTCGCGCGGCCACACCTTGTACCCGCCCGCGTTGATCTGGTCCTTCTTCCGGTCCACCACGTAGAACCAGCCCTGTGCGTCCATGTACCCGACGTCGCCGGTGTGCAGGCGTCCGCCGGGAAGCGCCTTCTCCGTCTCCGCCGGCTTCTCCCAGTACCCGGCCACCACCTGCGGCCCGGACGTCACCAGCTCGCCCACCTCGCCTGCGGGCAGCTCCCGGCCGTCCTCGTCGACGACCCGCACCACCGTGTCGTACACCGGCACCCCGACCGACAACGCGCCGGAAGCGGGGTCCACCGGCGCTTCCACCCCGAACGGGACCGCGTGCGACGGCGATGTCGTCTCCGTCAGCCCGTAGCAGTTGTGGATGTAGGCGCCGAACATCGCCTGGAAGGCCTTCACCGTGCTCGGCGGGATCGGCGCCCCGCCCGAGTAGATCTTCCGCAGCGAAGCCAGCGCTTCCCGATCGACGTCGGGCACGTTCATCAACGCGATGAACACCGTGATCGACCCGACGGTGAACGTCGCCCGCTCCGCGCGCACCGTCTCCACCGTGCGCGCCGCGTCGAAGCGGTGCATCAACACCAGCGGTGCGCCGACCAGCAGGGCCACCGCGATGTGCCCGATCAGCCCGGTGATGTGGAACAGCGGCGCCACCCCGAGGATCACGTCGTCCGCGCCCAACCCCACCCAGTCCCGGTAGGTCTGGGCGTTGAAGACGACGTTGCGGTGCGTCGTCATGGCGCCCTTCGGCGGGCCCGTCGTGCCCGAGGTGTACGTCAGGAACGCGATGTCGTCCGGTCCGAGCGTCACCGGCGGCGGCGTCACGCCCCGGAACCGCGCCAGCATCCCCGCCAGGTCAACGGTTCCCGGGCACTCCACCGGCGAACCGGGCTCCGCGCGGTACTCCAGTTCGGACGTCGTCAGCACCGTCCGCACCGCGGTCCCCGGCACCACCTCCGCCGCCACCTCGTGCCACAGCGACTGCAACGTCACCAGCACCGTCGCGCCCGAATCGGCCAGCAGCTGCCCCAGTTCGCGTCCGCGGTTCATCGGGTTGACCGACACCGCGATGCCGCCCGCCTTCCACGTGCCGACCTGTGCGATCACGAACTGTGGCACGTTCTGCGCGTAGATCGCGACCCGCTCGCCGGGACGGAACCCGGCGTCGGTGATGCCCGCGGCGAACGCATCGGTCAGCTCGTCCAGCTCGCGCAGCGTGATGCGGCCGCCGAAGTACCGCAGGATGTCCGCGTCCGGATCCAGCGCCACGGACGCCCGGAACATGGCCAGCGCGCTCTCGTGCTCGACGGTGATCCCCGCCGGCTGCCCCGGCGCGTACCGCGCCAGCCACGGCCTGTCGTCGTAGACGCTCATCACCGGCGATGATCCGCCGCGGCCGGTGCGGGCGTCAACAGGTCAGCGGTGGCGCCGTCCGTCCCGGTCGTAGTGGCGGTCGCGGTCGTGCCCGTCGTCGTAGTCGTACTCGTAGTGGCGCTCGTAGTCGCGCCAGTCCGGGATTTCGTAGTGCGGCACGGAGTACTGGGGCACCGAGTACCGCGGCTGCGGCGCCTGCTGCCGGGTCTGCTTCGGAGCCGCCTGCTGCGTCGTCTTCTTCGTCGCCGGCGCGGTGGCCTTCGGCGTCGACGTCTGCGGCGCGGCCTGCTTCGTCGCGGCGATCGGCAGGATGCCGGTGAACTGGCCCGCGGGCGGCACGGCGTCATCGGCGTCGTCCTGCCCGGCCACGGTCGGCTCCTGCGGCGCGGCGTGCCCGCCTGCCAGGCTGACCGGCTCGGCCGTCCCACCCGGCCCGGCGATCCACCCGCCGACCAGCATCGCGCCGGCCAGCGTCAGCCCGGCGCTCGCGGTCGCCAGGATCAGCGGCCGGTTGCGCCGCTCCTTGGCGGGCTGCGCGTCAGCGCCCTCGTCGACCGGCACGATCAGCGGCTCGGCCGGCTCGGCGTCCGGGATGCACGCCTCGAACACGATCGTCTGCGCCGCCTTGACCTCAGCGACGACCTCCGCGGCAGGCGGGACCGGGGCGGCAGGAGGAGCCGGGGCGACGGGCGTGGTCGCGAGCGCGGCGGGCGTCTGCTCACCGGTCATCGAGCCGGGCGCCGTGGTCCGGCCGGCGCCGCCTTCGTCGGAGCCGCGCAGCGTGGCGCCGACCGTGCCTGCCGAACCGAACGAACCGGTCCCGAACACCCGCATCCCGGCGGTGCTCGCCACCGGCGGGCGCTCCAGGCGGCGCGGGGACTTCGAGTCGAGCACGGAGATGGCGGCGACCATGGTCGGCATCGTCATCTCGGCGGGAGAAGGCGCGGGGACACGGCTGTGACGCCGGCGAACCGGGCGATCACTGCGCGCGAGCAGTTCGGCGACCGTCGTCGCCCCGCTTCCGGTTCCCAGGCTGTGGGCACCTGTCGTCACAGGGCGTACCTTTCTCGTCACTCGTCCAGGTCGTTCCGCGTCGAGCCGTCGCGCTTTCTATCGGCCCGGGGGCCAAGATCGGTACCCCGGTGTGACACAGGTCGCTTCAGCGCGCGAGAACAACCCACCCAGGGGTGAAAGGGCATCACACACCGGCGTCGCGCGCAAGCCCGGCCCCTTGCGGATCTCTGTGGCAGTGTGGGCCCGTGGGCGCGCGCATCCGATCCCGGCTGACCGACTGGACCGTCCTCGCCCCGCTGGTCGCCGTCGTCGCGCTGGTGCTGAGCTGGGGCCGCGAACTCCCGTTGCCGCTCGTCATCGTGGTCGCGCTGTGCCTGGCGGCGGCCGTGCTCGCCGCGGTCCACCACGCGGAGGTCGTGGCTCACCGGATCGGGGAACCGTTCGGGTCGCTCGTGCTGGCCGTCGCCGTCACGGTGATCGAAGTCGCCTTGATTGTCACTCTGATGGCTGACGGTGGGGCGAAGAGCGCCACGCTGGCACGCGACACCGTGTTCGCCGCCGTGATGATCACCTGCAACGGCATCCTCGGCGTGTCCCTGTTGGTCGGCGCGCTGCGGCACCGGGTCGCCGTGTTCAACGCGGAGGGCGCAGGCGCGGCGCTCGCGACCGTCGCGACGCTGGCCACGCTGAGCCTGGTCCTGCCGACCTTCACCACCAGCCGCCCCGGCCCGGAGTTCTCCCCGGCCCAGCTGGCGTTCGCGGGCGTGGCGTCGCTCGTGCTGTACGGCCTGTTCGTCGCGATGCAGACCTACCGGCACCGCGATTACTTCCTGCCGGTCAAGCAGGGCGCCGACGAACACGCCGAGCCGCCCAGTTCCGGCGCCGCCTGGTTCAGCCTGGCGTTCCTGCTGGTCGCGCTGGTGGCTGTGGTCGGCGACGCGAAGGTGGTGTCCCCGGCGATCGAGGCCGGGGTGGACAACGCCGGCCTCCCGCACGCGGTGGTCGGCGTGGTGATCGCCCTGCTGGTGCTGCTCCCGGAGACCCTCGCCGCGGTGCGGGCCGCCCTGCGCGACCGCATCCAGACCAGCCTCAACCTGGCGCTCGGCTCGGCGATGGCGAGCATCGGCCTCACCATCCCGGCGATCGCGCTCGCTTCGATCTGGCTGCCCGGCACGCTGGTGCTCGGCCTCGGCAGCACCCACCTGGTGCTGCTCGCGCTCACCGTGGTGACCGGCGTGCTGACCGTCGTGCCCGGCCGCGCCACACCCCTGCAGGGCGGCGTCCACCTCGCCCTGCTCGCGAGCTTCATCTTCCTGGCCGTCAACCCTTGACCGGAGCGCCGGGGGCCGCCGGGCGGTCGGCACTGGCCGCCGCCAGCTCGGTGCGGTTCGTGACGCCGAGCTTGGCGTAGATGTGCGACAGGTGCGTCTTGACCGTGCTGCGGCTCATGAACAGCCGGGTCGCGATCTGCGGGTTGTTCAGCCCCTGCACGGCCAGGCGCACCACGCTCTCCTCGGTGGGCGTCAGGCTGGCCCAGCCGCTCGCCGGGCGGCCGCGCTTCCCCCGCGCGCGACGGGCGTAGTCGATGGCCTCGCGCAGCTCCATCGCGTTCCCGGCCACTGGCCCGTGCGGCAGGCCCATGTCCCGCTTCGCGCGTTCGCACGCCTGCCGCAGCGGCTCGTCGGCGAGTGCTTCCAGGCTGCTGACGCAGTTGAGCCACAGCCCGTGCCCCAGGCGGATGGCGAGTGCTTCGTGGTGCAGGTCCTCGGAATCTGACAGGAACGCGGACTGCTCCAGCGCGTCGGCGATCACCTTCGGCATCCCGGCCTGCCGGGCGGCGGTGAGGGCGCGCTCGCACACTTCCGCCGCCTCTTCCGGGTTCCCGCTGAGCCGCAGCGCCTCGGCGAGCCCGACGAGCGCGGCCGGGGTGCCGTCATGCCGGAACCAGTCGGCGGCCTCGGCCGGTTCACCGGACCACAGGTGCAGGCAGCCCTTCGCCCTGGCCAGGCCCGGCACGAACGGCGGTGACTTGGCGCCGTAGACCAGCCGGACCATCGGATCGAGCGCGGCCCGCGCCGCGTCGAGGTTCCCGGCGGTCCCCTCGACCAGTGCGAAGACGCTCGTCGCGGACCCGATGCGGTGGTAGTCCTCCAGCGGCCGCGCCATGCGCACGGCCTCGGCTGCGAGTTCCCTGGCCTGCGCCACCTGCCCGGTGTAGAGCGCGCTCGCCGCGTGGAACGACAACGCGGTCGACGCGACCCCGCGGTCCCGTCGGCTGGTCAGGCCGGAAACCGCGGTTTCCAGCAGCGGCACGGCGGTCGCGTGGTCGTCGCGGAGGTGGGCGATGATGCCCAGCAACGCGGTCGCGCCGTCGCGCACGAAGCCGTTTTCGTTCGCGCGGGCCTGTTCGGCGAGCTTGGCCGCGGTGTCGAAGTCCCTGGCCAGTTCGCCGAGCGCGCTGAGGAGCGTGGCCATTCCGTCGTCGGGGACGATCTCCAGCGCGGTCCGGGCGGCGTCGTTGTCCAGCCCGGTGGTGTCGGCGACGAGTGCGAGCCCGGTCAGCAGCCGGGCCTGCAGCTCGGTGCCGTCCGGGCCGCGGTCGATGGCCCGGCGCAGCAACGCGATGCCCTCGTGGCCGCGGCCGTTGAGGTGCCACAGCCATGCGAGCCCGGCGGCCAGCCTCCGTCCGCGGTCCGGGTCGTCCGCGGCGAGGCCGTGCTCGATGGCGGCGCGCAGGTTCTCCTGGTCCGGGCCCACCGCCGCGCGCCACGCGTCCTTGTCGGTGTCGAGCAGCGGCGCGGCTGCCTCGACGATCGCGCCGAACGTGTCCAGGTGCCGGTCGCGGACCTCGTCGGTTTCACCGGCGGCGGCCAGCTTGGCGAGGGCGTACTGGCGGATCGTCTCCAGCATCCGGTACCGCGTGGTGGGTCCGGTGGTGTCGGCGATGACGAGCGACTTGTCGACGAACCTGCCGAGGCCGGTGAGGACTTCCATCCGCGGCCCGCACACGCCTGCGGCCGCGTCGAGCGTGAAGCCGCCGGAGAAGACGCCGAGGCGGCGGAAGAGGACGCGGTCGGGTTCGTCGAGCAGGTCGTGGCTCCACGCCATGGAGGCCGCGAGCGTCTGGTGCCGGGCCGCCACGCCGCGTGGTCCGCGGACCAGGAGGGCGAACCGGTCGTCGAGGCCGTCGAGGATCTCGGCGACGGTGAGGGTGCCGGACCAGGCCGCGGCCAGCTCGATCGCGAGGGGGATCCCGTCCAGCCGGGCGCACAGCGTGGTGGTCGCGCCGGTGTCCGGGGCGCCGGAGCGGGCCATGAAGAGCGCGGCGGCGTCCGCGGCGTTGAGCGAGGGCACCCGCCAGACGCGCTCACCGGGCACCCCCAGCGGTTCCCGGCTGGTGGCGAGGACGGTCACGTTGGGGCAGGTGGTGATCAGTTCGAGGGCGGCGTCCGCGGCGGCGGCGAGGACGTGCTCGCAGTTGTCGAGGCAGAGCAGCATCCGGCGGTCGCCGATCTGGCGGGCCAGGGAGCCGTGGTCCGGGGTGAGCAGGGTGCCGGTGGCCGCGGCGAGGAGTTCCGGCACGACGGTCGGGTCGTTGGTGGTGGTGAGGTCGGCCCAGCGCACGTCGTCGTGGGTACCGGCCACCTGGAGGGCCAGGCGCGTCTTGCCGCACCCGCCCGGCCCGGCGACGGTGACCAGGCGGTTGGCGGCGAGCTCCGCGGCGAGCGCCCGCAGCTCTTCGGAGCGCCCGATGAAGGGGGTGAGCTGCGGGGGCGGGGTGGCTGACATCGCGGATCAGTGTGCCACCCCGGATGGTGGCCAGGTGGCCGATATTTCCGGCTCGTTCGACCGGCAGGGTCATGGGTGTCCGGTTCACGAGACGGAGGAGAACGAAGATGAGCAAGGTCATCGCCAACATGTCCATGTCCCTCGACGGTTTCATCGCCGACCCCGGCGATGGCATCGACCTGCTGTTCGGCTGGATGGGCAACGGCGAGGTGGAGGTCCCGACGGCCGTGGAGTGGGCGACGTTCCGCATGTCGCCGGCGAGCGCGGACTACATGAAGGCGGCGATGGCGCGGGTCGGAGCCCTCATCGCGGGCCGCCACCTGTACGACATCACCCACGGCTGGGGAGGCAAGCACCCCATGGGGGTCCCGGTGGTGGTGGTCTCGCACTCGACGCCGGCGGAGGTCCCGGAGGGCTTCACGTTCGTGTCCAGCGTCGAGGAGGCGGTGCGGGTGGCGTCCGACCTGGCGGGTTCGAAGGATGTGGTGATCGCGAGCGCGAAGATCGCGCAGCAGGCCCTGGACGCGGGCCTGCTGGATGCCATCAACGTGGACCAGGTGCCGGTGCTGCTGGGCGAGGGGGTCCGCTGGTTTGAGAACCTGGCAAAGGTCCCGGTGCGCCTGAGCAACCCCACGGTGGTGGAGGGCAACGGGGTGACGCACCTGGCGTACGAGGTGGTGCGTTAGGTGGTCGACACAGATCTCCGCAGGGCTCGGATGATCCCGATGCAGCCGCCCACTGCGAATGCGCTGATCGCCAGTGGCCAGAAGGTCAGGTCCACGGCCAGAACCGAACCCACACCGGCGAGGAAGCTGCCGACTCCCGCGCTGCTGAAGGTCTTGTTCCGAGGGAGTACGGCGAACTCGGTCAGCCCGACGAACACCGCTGCGACGGCCATCAGTACCACCCCGGCCACGACGTAGCCCGTCGTGCCGAGTGGGCTCCTGGTGGTGTCGCCCGCCACGAGATCGTGCACGACGGCGACGACGAAGAACGCCATCAGCGGACCGTAGGCGAGGTGGAGGCCGAACGTCAGGGCCGCGCGCAGCCCCTTGTGTGGGGCCCCCGCTTGAGATGGTTGTGGCTGGGGACGAGCCGGGGCGGGGTGGATCTGGCCAGGGTGGACACGCCCGGCGGCGATTTCACCGAGGAGCTGTTGGTACGCCTGTGCCCGCTCCGCGGGCTGCGCGCTCTTGGCCGATCGGGCGATGTCCTCGAACGCCACCGGACCGGTGTTCGGTGGCGCCGGGGCGAGTGGCTGGGTGGGCGTTCGCGTGCCTGGTTGCGCCGCGGACGGTTTTTGCGGCCTCACCGCTTGGTTGCGGACCAGCCCGAGTTCGTCGAGCGACAGGTGTGAGAGTGCTTGTGGCTCCGGGAGCCCCTGAGCCTTCGCCGCCCGGCGGACGTGCCGGTGTAGGGCCGTGATGTTGAGCAGTTCGGGGGCGTCGGGGATGCCGTTCCGGAGCGCGTAGAGCAACCGCAGCGTGTAGGCGGGGTAGCGCTCGCCGTCCAGGACGGTCGAGGACCGGTTGGGTGGCGCCGAGGTCAGGATCGCCGCGCCCTCGATGTCCACCTCGGCGACCAGGTCGGTCGCGGCGGACATCCGCTGCGCGAGCGCCCGGCCGGAGTAGCAGCAGTCGAGGATCACGATCTTCGAGCTAGCGTCACTGTCGCGGACGAGATCGGCGACGACACGGTACTCCATGCCGGTGAACCGAACTTCCTCGGAGCGGGTGTCGGCGAAGGTCAGGTACAGCTCGTTCAGGTAGACACCGTGCCCGGCGAAGTAGACCAGAAGGAGGTCGTCCGCTTCCCCGGCGGCGGTGGCGAGCGCCCGCCCGATCTCCTCGCGGCCGGCGTTTTCCGGCACGAGCAACGAGTGTCGCGGTGCGAGTGAACCGTACCGTTCGTCCGTGAGCACGTCGCGCAGTTCCGCCGCGCCCGCGTGCACCCCGCGCAGCTGGGGCAGGTGGCGGTAACCGCCGACGCCGATGAACACCGCCCGGGATCGGTGCGGATCTGGCAGCCGCATCGGTCAGTCCTGGTTCAGCAACTTCGGCAGGAGGTCGTCGAGATCCTTCGCGTGCTGGGACGAGACCTCGATCGACTGCCCGTCCGGCTTGGTGATCTTCAACGTGACGGCGTGCTTGCGCGGCCGGCTCAGCCAGGACTTGAGACTCTCGGCGAGCACCGTGACGAACCCGCCGGCCCCCGCCAGGGCGATGACCAGTTCGGTCACCTCGCCCATGTGACCGGGTGGTGGCGGCGAGGTGACCCGCTTGACGTGCTTGCGCAGCTCGGGTTCGTCCCGCAACCACTCACGGAGAACCTCGATGTCGCCCACCGGGTCGTCCCCGTCAACCGACAACCCCAGAGATTCCGGCACCGGCGCTCCCTTCGATTCAAGATCACGAATTCTAGTGGAGCAAGACGCCCGCCGGGCCGCGATTGCCGGGTTTCGTGCCAGCTCGACGGAGTCGTCCGCGCCGCCGGTTCCCCTAGTCGCGGGCCCAGTTCGGCCAGCTAGAGAATCCGCGAAGGCCGCGCCGTGGTTGGTGACCATCGCATCCCGGCTTAGTGCTAGTGTGAGCTAACCGCCTTTACTCTCTCCAGCAGCGCTTCCTGGCTTCGCCTGCTTCGTACGTCATCTTTCCGCAGGCTCCGCCCCTCATCGAGCACATCTCGGAATTCTGCGGACGCAACCTCTGCGGCAGAAGTGATGGCATTTTCTATGTCCTCGGAAAGCTTCTCGGATATGCGAAAATTGAGCTTTTTTGGATTTTCGAGCTTCTTGGCCGCAGCGTCAGCATCGCCAGCCTCAAAGATGGGGATGAGGCCGGGATTAACCAGCGCCGACACCATCATGGCAATGTGATACTTGGCCGCCTTTAGTGTCGCGGATTCCGGCGTTCTCGCGAAATATCTATCAATGCGATAGATGATCCAGGCCGCGTAGTAATAAGTTTCGACAGGGTAATTGCCCCACACGAAGGAACCTTCTACTTCGAGATCTTTAGGTGATCCAATCGCGCGAGAAGACTCGCCGAAAAGGGTTGCGGCCACAGCGCGGTTCAACTCCGGCGTCGCGACTACGCGGGTACGGGCAAATTCAAGCGCTGCTCCACGGTTCTGGCGCTCGTAGCGCAAGCCGTCTGCGCCGGACTGTGCGAAGTATTCCTCAACGTTTTTTGCTATTTGTGAGCTGGCCTGGATGTCTGTAGATCCAATCGCAGTCTGCAGATTGGTTGCGATAGAGACACTTGTCCGAACGTCACGGTCGTTAGAACTTACGATCTTAACAGGTATCCACAGATTGGCCAATAATTGAGGGTCATTTTTCACCTGGTCGGTTTCCGACCAGCGGATGAGCTGATGGCTCGTTTGTCCGCCATTGACGATTTGATACCCCGAAATGAAGAATCGGTCGCCGTTTCCTCGGAGGCCAGTCGCAATGATCGTCAATCCATTATTCAAAAAAGGGAAATGCTCGCGTTCGGCCGACTGTAACGTTCCCATAATCCGGCTGTTCACCGTATTGTCGGGACCGAGGTCCAGGCGCACGTTGTCGTCGAATATTCCGGCGCGAACCTCGCCGAAATTATCTTTCAGCAGCTTCATAATTTCGGCTGCGGATACAAGGCCGATGTAAGCCTCGCTCACTCTCTCTGTCGCTGGGATCGTCTGTCGCTTCTCGAAGTTGAATTGGACGTTCTGAGGCCCGTGACGTTCCTTTTGCTTGTCGGCGAGCTCTTCGTGACCGTGAGTGCGAAGTCTGAGGCTCTCCGAGTAAACCCCAAGTTCGCGTATGCGCGCAATCGCTTCTGTAACTTGAAGCTGAGACTGGGCACTCTGTCCACCATTGGAACTAGTCGTAACATAGTAAAGCTCACACGGAATGCGACTGTCCTGGAATTTGTCACCATTCTCCGCAATACGGTCGATGAGGATCGCCAGGTCGACCAGCCTTGGCGGGAGTGGCACCGAGTTGGCCTTAATCGCATACTTTGTAACTGCCTCAACGCCGTGAAGGAACTTGGCAATGAGCTTCGAGTCGTACGACTCGCTTGTCTTGGCCTGGATAAAGATCACCTTTGAAGAATTTGCACCCTGTCCCGCAATTAGATCATCAATCTCCTCTGGCTCGAAAACAATTCGGTTGTTGACGATTACTGCCGCAATGTCGATGCCTTCGTCTTCGCCGCCGCCGAGGACCGTTCTTTCAATCGATTCCACGTCGTCGCGAACGTACTGGAATAGATAGTTCGCTGCGACGTATCGTTCGAACTTGTCAGCGTCGGTTCCTTCGAAACCAAAGTCGCGGCCGAATTTCGCAACACGCTTGCCTGTAAGGGTGTGCATCAAACCTCCTCGTGATCCCCCGCGGCGAGTGACACCCTCGTCGTTCGCCTGACACCGGCTATTTCCCAGGTGAGAGTGCAACGGGTGACGGCAGTGACAGTGACAGGAGGTTACCGGTTGTGGATCTTCGCGTCGATAGCCGCTCATCGTGCCGTTGACGTTTGGGTGGCGTTGGAAAATTGCTGGATAACGAGGAGAATTGGTGACCTTTCGTCATCTCGTCGGCCCGACGCAGGGCGATAGCTCGCCAGGAGCTCGCCAAGATGCGTTCGTCGCACACGGACGCAACCGCCGCTTTCCCCCGCTATCTCGGAGATATGTCTGTTCGGCGAGGGCCTTCTTTATCTTTGTGGGCTGCGACCCTCGGTGTAGCTGTCGGTCGCTCGTGTAGGTCAGGCCCTGCTCCTGCCGGCCGATAGCGGCGCGTCCCGCAGGGGTGCCTTGTTCCCCTGATGAGAAGCCGACAAGCGAGGGTTAAGCATGGGCAAAACAGCACAAAGCCCCTGGTCAACGGAACTACCAGGGGTTTTGTGCCCCCGGCAGGGCTACATGCAGACGGTCCCGCACCTGACCAGCGGTTTTCCAGCGGAATGCTGGTGATCGAAGGCAGCTTTCAGGTCGACAACCCTGGTGGTGACGCCTGATGTGCACTCCCGACTGCACGTCCGTGCCGCAGACACCGACCGAGCACTCGGTCATCGTTCGAACCATCACTATGATCATGGGAACGGTAGTTGGACTGACGTTCCTGTTCGGCTTCGGCAACGTTCTCAACCTCGCCCTTCGTCTGGGCGTGCCGGTCTGGGTTGCGCCGCTTGTCGCGCCCGCAGTCGATCTTTCGATCCTCGGGCTGCTGCTCGGCACACGGCACCTGGCGCTCGCCGGAGCGTCCCGGGAGGTCCTGCGGCCTGCTCGTCGGCTGCTGATGTTCGCGAGTGTGGTCACGCTCGCGTTGAACGTCGCGGATCCGCTCGTCGCGGGCGAGTACGGAAAGGCTGCGTTCGATGCCGTGGGGCCGCTCCTCTTGATCGGCTGGGCCGAGGTGGGCCCTGGCTTTCTGCAGGCCATTGGTGCAAGCAGTCTGGTGGCGGCCGGCCACGATCCGGTCCGAGCCGAGCAGCCAGATGTGCATGCGCCGGAGAGGCCGGAAGTCAGCTCTGAGCGTCGCGCTGTCGACCGAGACGAGGTCAGCGTGCGGCAGAGCTCTCGATCGACGCCGCGGAAGCGTTCGCTGGAGGAGCTCCTGCAGCAAGCGCGACGAGAAGACGCGGCCCACCGCGCGGCCCACCAGAGGCCAATTTCGGCCGACACGCTCCGTGCCCGACTGAGCATCGGCGCTAAGCAAGCGCGATCGCTGGTCAAGGTGGTTCGGTCGGAGGTCCAGCTACGGACGCAGAGCGAACAGCTTCAGGGCGATGGCCTGCGGGAAACACGGCACAGACGTATCCGCAGCAGCCTGACGGAGAACATCAGGGCTGATCAGTTTCGGTAACGGCAGTCGGCCCAGGTACGCCCCACCGGCTTGCCGTCCGGTTGGGCAGTTCAGCGAAGCTGCAGGCCCGGATGCACGTCGCTCGGCCGCGGGCGGCGCTACTAAAGTCACCCGGTCGCATTTTCCGCGTTCGATCCGCGGCACGACAGCGGGCGGGAAATGACCCGCGAGCCATACGAGGATCGTTGCGATCAACTTGCCGAGCGCGCCCGCGACGCTCCACCCACGATCCGTTTTGGCGGCCCACTACTCGGCGACGCGGTGACCGGGTGGGCCTGCTGGAGACGCCCGGCAGAGCGGCCTAGAGGGGCATCTTGTAGCCAGACCTTTGCGGTTGACCGTTGACCGGAGCTCTTCGCGACTCCACCCCCGGCTGTCGCCGTTGCCAAACGAAGGCTCGACGACGGCCCCGCCCACGAAGGCGCGCTTCATGCCTCCGGTGGGTTGGCGTCGCCAGCTTGTGCAGAGCGTGGCCGAGGATGCTCGGTGAGCCATCTCCGCTCGATCCCGATCCGCGGCGCCAAGGCCGGGTACTGAAACATGAACTCGGGGTTGCTGGTGGAATCGTCAGGGCGCCACGGGGTTTTCAACCGAGGCCCCTCGAACCGCCATTGTTCGACGGGATCGTGCTCCTGGTGACAAAACACCCGCTCGTCGGCTGCCGCGTACAGCACCTCGTTGAGGGCAATGCCGATGGCGCCATCGAACTTGACCAAGTGGTCGACCCGTTTTCGGGGATCTTCATCGCATGCGTGGGCATCGGGGAGGAACAGGAACCGGTGGGGGTCGAGGGGGAGGATGATGCTCCAGTACGACGCAGCGAGCAGCTGGTTCTCGTCGTCGTGGCCGTTGAGAATCACCACGGGGACGTCGCTCGTCATCAAGCAGACGTCGCTGAATCCCAGTCCCCACGGCCGCTGGTAGATGATGGCGCTGAGTGTGGCGAGCTGGTCGGTGATGAACTGAACGTGCACGTCTCGGCCGGCCAAGGACTTGATTCGGCCGGGTATCTCCATCTCGGTCGCCGTGTTGTTGCTCGTGAGGTGTTCGAGCCGGCGGCGTTGACGCGTCGTCCGGACAATCTGCGCTGCCACCCACCAGGCCATCCAGAACCGAAGTTCCTCCGGAAGCGGCCATGACAGAGGAAGCGCGCTGCGCGGATCTTCCAGCATCGCGTCGAAGGCCGGGGTGGCTTCCTTTTCGATCAAGCACAGCAACTTCTCGACCTTCGGGCCGTAGAAGTCAGTCACCGCTGCGATCTTGGCGACGTTCGGCTCGAACGTGCGATCCAAGGTGTCGACCCGCCGTGCCCGCACGAACCACTGCTTGCTTCCCGGCTTGCGCGTCCAGCCAAAGCGCCGGAGATACATCCTCGGCACCGTGTGGTCGTTGGTCATTCAGCAATCCCCAGGAGGTTGGCCAGGCCCGTCAGGCGATGTTGTTGCGGCGTTCGAGGAGGACGGTGTCGTGCCAGGTGCCGTCGCGCTGGGCGATGCGTTCGCGGATGCCGATGGTGCGGTAGCCGGCGGAGTGGTGCAGGGCGAGGCTGGCGCGGTTCTCGGTGAAGATGGAGGTTTGCAGGGTCCAGTAGCCGGCCTCGTCGAGGGCGATGACCTGCTGGCGGATGAGGGCCTTGCCGATGCCGCGGCCGCGGTAGCCGTCCGCGACGTAGATCGAGGTTTCGGCGACGCCGGAGTAGCACTCGCGGGTGGAGACCGGGGTGGCGGCGGCCCAGCCGACCACGGTGCCGTCGATCTCGGCGACCCACCGCTGCCCGTCGATCCACTTCGCGTCGAGGGTGGCACGACTGGGGACGGCGGTCTCGAACGTCGCGACGCCGGTGGCCATGCCTTCGCCGTAGATGCGGCGGACCGCGGACCAGTCCTCGTCACGCAGGGCTCGCACGGTGACGTCCGCGGGCACATCTTCCGGGCAGCACGGACGCGGCGCGAGCAGCCCCATGACCGCGTCAGCGGCCTGCGGAAGGCCGGCGCAGCAGGCCGCATTCACCGTGACGATGGTGGCAGTGCCTTCTTTACGGACCTGCACGAACCCGACGTCGGCGAGCTTGCGCACGTGGTGGGAGCAGGTGGACTGGCTGATCCCGAGCAGCTCGGTCAAGGCGCCGACGGTAATCCCCCGGGGCGCGGTGGCCACGGCGTGCAGCAGCCGCACCCGCGTCGGTTCGGCCAGGCATGCGAACCAGTCGGCGTAGGTGGCGGCTTCACCGTCCGGCAGGACCTGGGCCTGGGGCACGACAGTCGTGGTCATGCCCACGAGTGTATCGACCCGAATCGATGGTTGCATCAATCGACACCGGTCGATAGAGTCTGCCGCAACGATGCTCAATCGAGCTGGATCGATGAAAGGAGCCGGGATGAGCGAGCTGCCCGTCGTCGTGGTGGGGGCCGGGCCGATCGGGCTCGCGGCCGCGTCCGAGATGCTGGAGCGGGGCCTGGAGCCACTGGTGCTGGAGCGCGGGCCGCAGGCGGGCGCGTCGGTGGCGCAGTGGAACCACGTGCGGTTGTTCTCGCAGTGGTCGGAGCTGGTGGACCCGGCGGCAGGCCGGCTCCTGGCGGCCACCGGCTGGGAGCACCCCGCCGCCAATGACTACCCGACGGGGCAGGAGTGGGTCGCGCGTTACCTGGCCCCGTTGGCCGCCGCGCTGGGCGACCGCGTCCGGTTCGGCGCGGAGGTGGTGGGCGTCGCGCGCCGGGGCCGGGACCGCGTGGTCGACCACGGGCGCGACACCGAGCCGCTGACGGTGCACG
>NZ_JBEXTZ010000142.1:0-15497 GCF_040614195.1 Amycolatopsis sp. NPDC006125 | reverse complement strand
GTGCGCCGCCAGCTGGCCGCGCGGCGCGACCTGCTCGCCGGCGCGCTGCGGGAGCACGTGCCATCCGCGCGCCTGGAAGGGTTGCCGCAGGGCGGGCTGAACCTGTGGGTGCGGCTGCCGGACGCCACCGATCCGGCGCGCCTGGTCCGTGACTGCGAAGCGGCCGGGGTGGTGGTGAACCCGGGCGGCGAATGGTTCCCGGCGGAGCCGCCCGGGGTGTACCTGCGGCTCAACTACTCGGGCCCGAATCCGGGCGCTTTTCCCGACGGCGCCCGGATCATCGGCGAGGCACTGGCCCGGCAAGGGCTTTAGGCATTCCGTCGATCGGACCCGCCTCGCGGTCTACTCTGGCGGGATGCTGCGGGTCTCCCTGCTGGGAGAGCAGGCAATTCTCGACGAAGCGGACGGTTCGGTGGTGACCCGTTCGCCGCGCACCGTCGCGCTCGTCGCCTACCTCGTCGTGCACGCGGGCGTGCCCCAGCCGCGGCAGCGCATCGCCGAACTGTTCTGGCCCGACTCGTCCGAACCGCAGGCGCTGACCAACCTCCGCCGCGAACTGCACCACCTGCGCCACACCCTCGGCCAGGACTGCCTGGCCGTCACCGCGAAGGATCTGTGCTGGCGCGACACCGCGTCCGTCCGGGTCGACGTGCGCGACTTCGAACTGGCCCGCGCGGCGGCCCAGACCGGCGACGGGGTGCTCGAACACGCACCGGCCGCGATCGCGCTCTACCACGGTGAATTCCTGCCCGGCATCAACGACGAATGGGTGATCGAGCCGCGTGCCGCGCTGGAATCGTCCTGCGTCCGGCTGTGCGATCTGCTGTGCCAGGCCAGGAAGAGCCGCGGCGACCTGCCCGGCGCCGCGGAGGCCGCCCGCAGGCGGATCCAGTTGCGCCCGCTGGAAGAGCACGGCTACCGCACGCTGATGGACCTGCAGGCCGCGATGGGGGACCGGGCCAGCGCGGTCAGCACCTACCACCACTGCGCGTCCACCCTGGAACGCGAACTCGGCGTCGTCCCGGACGAGACGACGCGCCGGGCCCTGCGCCGCCTGCTGGCCGGCGACGCGACGGGCCCGCGCCCCGGCACCACCGGGCTCGTCGGGCGCGGCCGGGAGATCGCACTCCTCTCGCGCGTGTGGCAGACCGCGGCGGCAGGACGCCCCGGGCTCGTGCTGGTCTGCGGCGGCGCGGGCGTCGGCAAGAGCAGGCTGGTCGCCGAAGTCGCCTCCGCCGCACGGGCGCACGGCGCGATCGTGGCCACCTCCCAGTGCTTCGGCACGCCAGGACGGCTGCCGCTGGCGCCGGTCGCCGACTGGCTGCGTGCCCCCGCGGTGCGGGCCGCGACCGCGAACCTGGAACCGGTGTGGCGCGCCGAAGTGGACCGCCTCGTGCCCGCCGGCCGGTCGCGGAGCGACCCGGACACCGGCCCCCGCGCGATGGTGGACGCCTGGCAGCGGCACCGCTTCTTCGAGGGCCTGGCCAGAGCACTCACCGGCACCGGCCGCCCGATGCTGCTGGTGCTGGACAACCTGCAGTGGTGCGACCAGGAAACCCTGGCGTTCCTCACGTTCTGCCTCGGCCTCGCCCCGGACGCGCCGGTCCTCGTCGCCGCGACCCTGCGCACCGACGGCGAGTGGCCGGAGCTCGCCGAGTGGACCACCCGCATGCGGGCCACCGGCCTGCTCACCGAGCTGACGCTGAACCCGTTGGAGATCACCGAATCCGCCCGGCTGGCCGAGCTGATCTCCGGGCAGCCGCTCGCCCCCGCGGACCGCGCGCTGCTGCAGGCCACCACCGGCGGGTTCCCGCTCTACGTCGTCGAAGCCGTGCGGGGCAAGGCACTGCCCGGCAGCGACCTCACCGACGTGCTGCGCAACCGCGTGGAGCAGGCGAGCCCGGCCGCGCGCAAGATCGCCGGGCTCGCCGCCGCGGTCGGCCGGGACTTCACGCTCGCCCTGCTCACCGAGGCCAGCGACCTCGAACCGGACACGGTCGTGCAGGCCGTCGACGAGCTGTGGCGGCGCCGCATCATCCAGGAGATCGGCGGCGGCTACGACTTCAGCCACGACCTGCTCCGGGACACCGCCTACCGCCTGGTCAGCCCGCCCAACCGCTGGCTGCTGCACCGGCGCATCGCGCAGGCGCTGGAGCTGCTGCACGCCGGAGACACCGACCCGGTGTCCGGGCGTCTCGCGGAGCAGTACGCGCGGGGCGGCCGCCCGGACCGCGCGGTCGGCTACTACCGGCGCGCCGCGGCCTTCGCGTCCAGCACCTTCGCCCACGCCGAGGCGATCCGGCTGCACCAGGAGGCGCTGGACATCGTGCGGGCCCAGCCGGACAGCGCCGAGTCCGCCCGTCAGGAACTGGCGATACTGGAGACGATGGCGGCGCCGCTCAACGCCCGCCACGGGTACGCCTCGCCGCAGCTGCAGCAGGCCCTGGAGCGCACCATCGCCCTCGCCAAACGCCTGGGGCAGCAGGATTCGATGCTCACCGCGATGGTCGGGCTGTGGGCGTCCCGCTTCGTGCAGGGCCGCACCGCCGATGCCTACGAGGTCGCCACGAACGTGCTGGACCTCGTCGACCCGGACTCGGAACTGCGTGGGGCGGCGCACTTCGTGTACGGCGGGAGCGCGTGCAGCCTCGGGCGGCCCGCCGAGGCGCTGCAGCACTTCGACCTCGCCGTGAAACTGTCCCGCGGCGCCCCGTCGCTGACCGTCGGCACCCGCCCGGACGTGCACGCGACGGGGTGGGCCGCGCACCCGCACTGGCTGCTGGGCCACACCGGGGAGGCGCTGGCCGCCTGCCAGGACGCGATCGATCTCGCCCGGTCGGCGGAGCACCCATACAGCCTCGCCGTCGGGCTCGCCTACGCCGGGATCACCTACCAGATGTGCGGCGAGGTGGACCGGCTCGGCGACACCGTGCGCGAGCTGGGCGAGCTGTGCGACCGCTACGGCTTCGCCTACTACCGGGAGTGGGGCCTGGTGCTGGGCGGCTGGCGGACCGGCCGGCCCGAGGTCGCCCGGCGCGGCATCGACAACCTGCGCGCGGAGGGCTCGTTCGCGCGGATGCCGTACTGGCTCGCGCTGCTCGCCGACCTGTCCGGCCCGGACGCGGCCCGCGCGACCCTGGACGCGGCGATAGTCGCCGGGCAGGCCCGCGACGACGTGTGGTGGATGCCCGAGGTGATGCGCAAGCGCGCCGCCCTCGACGACCCGGGCACGGCGGTGTCCCGGCTGCGCTCCGCGGTGCGGCTGGCCAGGGCACAGGGCAGCCTCGCACTGGTGCGGCGGTGCGAGCACGACCTCGCCGTTCGGGCAGGCTCCGGCTGAGCCCGCGCGGGCGAACGCTGCGCGAACGCCCGGTCCCTAGCGTCGTGGCGACCCACCTGAGGAGGAACCATGACCACCATCGCCACCGCACCGTACGAGGAGCTCGCCGCCACCCTGCGCGGTGACCTCGTGCTCCCGTCGGACCCCGGGTACGACGCGGCCCGCGCCGTCTACAACGGGTCCATCGACCGGCGGCCGTCCGCGATCGTCCGGGTGCGCGACACCGCGGACGTGGTCGCCTGCGTGAAGTTCGCGCGGGCGCACGACATCACGATCGCCGTGCGCGGCGGCGGCCACAACGCCGGCGGGCTCGGCGTCGCCGACGACGCCCTGGTGATCGACTTCGCGTTGCTGCACAGCACCACCGTCGACCCCGAGCACCACACCGTCCGCGTCGACGCGGGGTGCACGTGGGCCGACGTCGACCACGCCACCGTCCCGTTCGGAATGGCCGTGCCGTGCGGGTTCCTCGGCTCCACCGGTGTGGCGGGGCTGACGCTCGGCGGCGGGGTCGGCTATCTGGCCCGGAAGTTCGGGCTCACCGTCGACAACCTGCTCTCGGCCGACGTCGTGCTCGCCGACGGCACCCTGGTGATCGCCAGCGAGACCTCCCACCCGGACCTGTTCTGGGCGCTGCGCGGCGGCGGCGGCAACTTCGGCGTGGTCACCTCGTTCACGTTCCGCGCCCACGACATCGGCGAGCACGGCGTCATCATCGGCGGGCCGGTGCTGTACGACCTGGCGGACACCCCGGACGTGATGCGCTGGTACCGCGAGCTGCTGCCGTCGCTGCCGGAGGAGCTGTCCGGCTGGTTCGGGCTGCTGACCATCCCGCCGGCACCGCCGTTCCCCGAACAGCTGTGGGGGCGCAAGGCGTGCGGGATCGTCTGGTGCTACACCGGGCCGCACGACCGCGCGGACGAGGTGCTGGAGCCGGTGAAGACCTACGGTTCGCCGCTGGTGATGGGCCTGCACGAGATGCCGCACAACGTCCTGCAGACCGCGTTCGACGCCCTGTACCCGGCCGGTCTGCAGTGGTACTGGAAGGCGGATTTCTTCACCGAGATCACCGACGAGGCGATCGACGTCCACGTCCGGTACGGGCAGACGATGCCGACGCCGTTCTCGACGATGCACCTGTACCCGATCGACGGCGCCGCGGCGCGCGTCCCCGCCGACGCGACCGCCTTCGGTCACCGCGACGGCGGCTGGGCCGGAGTGATCGTCGGGGTGTCGCCGGAGCCGGCCGACGTGGACGTGATGACCCGCTGGGCCAAGGACTACTGGTCGGACCTGCACCCGACGTCCGCGGGCGGGGCGTACATCAACTTCATGATGGACGACGAGGGACAGGAACGCGTGCGCGCGTCCTACCGGGACAACTACGACCGGCTGGCGCGGGTGAAGGCCAAGTACGACCCGGAGAACGTGTTCCACGTCAACCAGAACATCCGGCCCGCGCGATGATGGGTGCGTGCGGAACGACTGGGTGAGCGCGGTACGGGCGCTCGGTGGCGACGGCGGTGTGGCGGCGGACGCGGCGGCGGACTTGGCCGCCCGGTACGCGGAACCGCACCGCCGTTACCACGACACGGCGCACGTGCTCGCGGTGCTGCGGGATTCGGCGGCCCTGGCGGCGGACCTCGGGTTGCCGCCGGAGGAACGCGCGGTGCTCGCGCTGGCCGCCGCCGCACACGACGTCGTGTACGACGGACGGCCCGGTGAGGACGAGCGGCGCAGCGCCGAGTGGGCGGTGTCGTGGCTGCGCCGGGCGGGGGTGCGGCCGGAGCACGTGACGCGGGTCGAGGAGCTGGTGCTGGCCACGCTCACGCACGCCGCGCCGGACGGGGACGCGACCGCGCAGGCGCTGCTCGACGCAGACCTCGCGATCCTCGGTGCGGACGAGGTCGCCTACGACCGCTACCGCAGTGCGGTGCGCGCCGAATACGCCCCGATCTCGGACGAGTTGTGGCGCGCCGGGCGGTCGGCCGTGCTGTCGGACCTGCTGGCGCGGGACCCGCTGTACGCCACGGCGGCCGCGCGGTCGCGGTGGGAGGCCACGGCGAAGGCGAACCTGGCGCGGGAGCTGTCCGCGCTCAGAACGCGTTGATGCCGGTCAGCTCCGCCGACAGCGCCCAGAGCCGCTCGGCCTCCGCGGGGTCCACCGCGTAGTCGCGGACCCCGGCGATCATCTCCGTGCTGTCCGTCGGCTCGGCGAGGTCGCAGTCCTCGCAGTAGAGGCCGCCGAGGCCGTCGAGCTGTGGTGAGGTGGCGGCCCAGACCTGGGTGGCCGCGCCCTGCTCGGGTGTCTTGAAGCTGGGGTCGGCGGGGTTGCCGTGCTCGTCGATCCAGCCTGCCGCCACCATGTCCGCGGTGTCGAGGTGCCGTTGCAGTGGCGTCAGGATCGCGCCGGGGTGCAGGGAGAACGCGCGGGCGCGCTCCCGGCCGAGGACGTCCAGCTGCAACGCGAAGAGCGCGTTGGCGGTTTTGGACTGGGCGTAGGCGAGCCAGCGGTCGTAGCCGGTGTCGAAGTGGATGTCGTGCCAGCGGATGGGGGACAGCTGGTGCCCGGCCGAGGAGACCACCACGACGCGCGCGCCCGGCGCGAGGGCCGGCCAGAGGAGGTTGACCAGCGCGAAGTGCCCCAGGTGGTTGACGGCGAAGTGCGACTCCCAGCCGGGCCCGACGCGGGTTTCCGGGGCGGCCATGATGCCGGCACCCGCGATGAGGATGTCGATGCGGCGGCCGGAGGCGAGGAACCGCTCGGCGAACCGGCGCACGCTGCCCAGGTCGGCGAGATCGAGTTCGTCCACTTCGGCCGCTTCGCGCGCGGCTTCCGGGCGGCGCGCGGGAACCACGACGTGCGCGCCGGCCTGGGTGAGCGCGCGGGTGGCGGCCAGGCCGATGCCCGAGTAGCCGCCGGTGACGATCGCGAGCCTGCCGGTCAGGTCGACGCCGGCGAGGACGTCGGCCGCGGTGGTGCGGGCGCCGAAGCCGGTGCCCAGTGGTTTCTGGATCATGGCCGCGACGCTAGGAGTTAGAGCGGCGTCTAGGTCAAGTTAGGCTGGTCCGGTGGACTTGAGCATCGGCGAGGTCGCGCGGCGCACCGGGCTGAGCGTGCACACGTTGCGGCTCTACGAGCGGGAGGGCCTGATGGCGAGCCCGGTGGCCCGGAACGCGAGCGGCAGGCGCGTCTACCGCGAGGCGGACGTCGAGTGGCTGCAGTACTGCACGAGGTTCCGCGCGTCGGGGATGCCGCTGGAGGAGATCCGCCGGTTCGCCGCACTGGTGCGGCAGGGGAGGGGCAACGAACCCGAGAGGCTGGCGCTGCTGCGCGAGCACGAGGAGCGGGTGCGGGAGCGGATCGCGGAGCTGCAGGAGAGCCTCGCGGTGATCCGGCACAAGGTGGCGGTGTACGAGGAACACGTGGCGAACGGCCGGGCCGCGGGATTGTGGGAACCGGCGGGGTCCACTGTGGAGTGATGTGGGGAGGTCCGGGATCGGCGCCGCTGAGGCCGGTTCCGCGGAGCGCACGCTCATCGGCCGCTGGCTGCTGCGGCCGATGGCCGCTACTCGCCTCGACAGTGCGCCCGGCCGCTGGCCGCGACGGCGCTGACCGGCGCCCCGACCTCTGACCGCCACCGCACCTGACCCGCCGCTGCCCCGCCGCCGACCCGCCACATGACCGCCGCGGCTGGTGTGCGCCACCTCCGCCGAGCGCCACGACCGGAACACGCCAGCGCACCCCTCCCACCCCTGGGCACCCTCGAACCGTGCCCTACACCCTCCTCGGCGCCGACGGGCGCCCCTACCGCAGCACCGACCCCGGCACCCTGGGCGGCCACCGGCGGTTGCGGATCTACGGCCTGCTCACCTGCCCGTCCGCCCGGCGCGCCCTGGCGCGCGGCCACTACGCCCGGCACCGCGTCTTCTTCGCCGACGAGCGGACCGCGATCGCCGCCGGGTACCGGCCCTGCGCGGTCTGCCTGCCGGACCGGTACCGGCGCTGGCGAACCTCCCCTAGCGTCGAGGCATGGCGAACCGCTTCTTCGCGTGGCTGTTCAAGCGCATCGGCGCCCGCAACGAGGCCCGGGGCGGCACCGCGCTCCGGCGGGAGCTCCTCGCGGGCGCACGGGGGCGCGTGCTCGAAGTCGGGGCGGGCACCGGGCTGAACTTCCCCCATTACCCGCCCGGCGTGGACCTCACGGCCGTCGAGCCGGAGCCCGCCCTGCGGGCCGAGGCGGCGAAGTCGGGCGTCCCCGTCCTGGACGCGCGCGCCGACCGCCTGCCGCTGCCGGACGGGTCCGTCGACGAGGTCGTGGTCAGCGGCGTGTTGTGCTCGGTCCCCGACCAGACCGCCGCGCTCGCCGAGTTCCGGCGCGTGCTCCGGCCCGGCGGGCGGCTGCGGTTCTACGAGCACGTCCGCGCCCGGTCGCCGCTGCGTGCGCGGTGGCAGGACCTCGCCGCACTGGTCTGGCCACGGCTCATGGGCGGGTGCCTGCCCAACCGCGACACCCGTACCGCGATCGAGGCCGCCGGGTTCGTTGTGTCACACTGCAGGGAATTGATCTTCCCGCCCGGCGCCAAGGTGTCCGTCGTCGCACCTCGCATAGTGGGAATCGCGCAAAAGGGACCGAACCAGCCGTAACACCAGTCACTCCAGCAACTCCGGTCCCAGAACGAGGGTGCGCCGCGTGAGTCACACCCGGGGTGTGGTTAGTCTTCGCCAGCGAATGTCGTCGAGACCGTCCCGGGGGGTCAGGTGCGCAGGACCAGTTCCCGGCCGTGGCAGCGCCGGCCACCGAGCCCGCAGCCGCCGCCGAGCAAGCCGCAGCCGATGCCAGGCCGCATCAGCCGCTGAGGCGCGGCCGTCCACAGTGGAGTGACGTCCGAAATGGACATCAAGGCTTCTTCCGCCGGTCACCCGCACCCCGGCTAGGCTGGGCGCATGCGCTTCGGATTGTTCATCCCCCAGGGCTGGCGGCTCGACCTGACCGGTATCGAGCCCGCCGGGCAGTGGCAGACCATGCTGGACATCGCCCGGTACGCCGAGAACGGGCCGTACGAGTCGGTGTGGGTGTACGACCACTTCCACACCGTCCCGGCTCCGCTGGCGGAGGCCACGCACGAGGCGTGGTCGCTCATGGCCGCCCTCGGCGCGACCACGAGCCGCGTCCGCCTCGGCCAGATGTGCACGTGCATGAGCTACCGCAACCCGGCCTACCTGGCGAAGGTGGCGGCGACCACGGACGTCATCTCGGGCGGCCGCGTCGAGATGGGCATCGGCGCGGGCTGGTACGAGCACGAGTGGCGCGCCTACGGCTACGGCTTCCCGTCCGCGGGCGAGCGGCTCGGCATGCTCGACGAGGGCGTGCAGATCATGCGCCAGCTGTGGAGCGAGGGCAAGGCGACCCTGGACGGCAAGCACTACCAGGTCGACGGCGCGCTGTCGTACCCGCTGCCGCTGCAGGAGGGCGGCATTCCGCTGTGGATCGCCGGCGGCGGTGAGAAGAAGACGCTGCGCATCGCCGCCCGGTACGCCCGGTACACGAACTTCGCCGGTGGCGCCGAGGACTTCAAGCACAAGTCCGAGGTCCTCGCCGCGCACTGCCAGGACGTGGGCACCGACTTCGACGCGATCGTCCGCTCGGCCAACTACAACGTCGTCATCGGCGAGACCGAGAAGGACGTGGCCGACCGCCTGGCGTGGATCCGCTCGCACTACGAGCCGCACCTGTCCGCCGACCTGCTCGAGAGCACCGTGAACTCGTTCGCGAACGGGCCGCTGGTCGGCACTCCCGAGCAGATCGCCGAGCGGCTCACCGAGCTGCGCGGCCTCGGCATGACCTACGCGATCACCTACTTCGCCGACATCGCCTACGACCGCGCGTCGGTGGATCTGTTCACGAACAAGGTCATCCCCGAGCTGGCCTGACCGCGAACTCGTCGAGGGCGGCGCGCCACGCCGCCCGCATCGCGTCGCTGCCGGTGTGGCCGGAGTCGTCGATCACGATCAGTTCGGCGTCCGGCCACACCTGGGTCAGCTCCCACGCGGTCTCCACCGGGCTGCTGATGTCGAGCCGGCCGTGGATGAGCTTCCCGGGAATTCCCTTCAGCCGGTGGGCTTCCCGGATCAGCACGCCCTCCTCCAGCCAGGCGGCGTTGGAGAAGTAGTGCGCGCAGATCCGGGTCATCGCGAGCAGGTCACGGGACGGCCGGTCGCTGTAGGAGTTCGGCACCCCCTTGGGTTCGAGCGAGACCGCCGCGTCCTCCCAGGCGCTCCAGTCCCGGGCGGCCTTTTCCCGGACGGCGGGGTCCGGATCCGCCATCAGGCGCGCGTAGGCGGCGAGGACGTCGAACGTGTCGCCCTCGACGTCGCCTGCGCCGGCCCGGAACCGCTCCAGCTCCGCCGGGAAGAACCGGCCGACCCCGTTGTACAGCCAGTCGATCTCACGGCGCCGGGTGGTCGTCACGCCGGCGATCACGATCTCGCTGACTCGCTCCGGGTGCCGCTCTGCGTAGGCGAGTTGCAGCGTGGAGCCCCAGGACCCCCCGAAGAGCAGCCACTGCTCGATCCCGAGGTGCTCGCGCAGCCGTTCCATGTCCGCGATGAGGTGCTCGGTCGTGTTGTGGCTCAGGTCGGTCGCCGGGTCGCTCGCGTGTGGGGTGCTGCGGCCGCAGTTGCGCTGGCTGAACATGATGAGCCGGTAGCGCTCCGGGTCGAAGTAGCCGCGTGAATTGGTCCAGGCGCCGGAGCCGGGCCCGCCGTGGACGAACACCGCGGGCTTGCCGCCGGGGTTGCCGCACTCGGTCCAGTGGATCCGGTTGCCGTCGCCGACGTCCAGCATGCCTTCGGTGTAGGGCTCGGCGACGGGGTGGAGCTGGGTCATGATCCCTCCAGATGCAACAGTGCTGTTATATTAGCGCTGTGACAATCCTTGGCGCCGAACTGCTCGCCACCCGGCTGCGGCACCTGCTGGAACTGCTGGACGGCGACGTCGCCGCCATCTACGCCGACCTCGGCCTGTCCTGGTTCCGGCCGCGCTTCACGCCGGTGGTGCGAGCGCTCGCCGCCGGCGGCCCGCAGCCGATCCGGGATCTCGCCGCCGCCATCGGAGTCACCCACTCGGCGGCGAGCCAGACCGTCGCGCAGATGGTCAAGGCGGAGCTGGTGACGCTCAGCCCGGGCGCCGACGCCCGTCACCGCATCGTTCACCTGACACCCAGGGCGGAGGAGTTGCTGCCGGTCCTGGACGCGGAGTGGGCGGCGACCACCGCCGCGGCGAAACGTTTCGAAGACGAGCTGGCCTACCCGCTGAGCAAGCTCGTCGACGAGGCCATCGAGGCCTTGCGGGAACGGCCGATGCGGCAGCGGATCGCCGACGCCGCACCGGATCTGAGCCGTTGACGGCGAGCAGGTTTCGCGTTCCCTTGTCCGGGGTACAACGACGCTCCACGCCCGTTGAAGGAACAGCGGAGGACCGTCTTGCCGGACTCAGCCCAGATCTGTGACAGAACCAGCGGCGTGCCCCTGTTGGGCGCGGCCCACCTCGCCGGGCTCCGGCGCCATCTCCGCGCGCTCCTCGACGAAGAGAGCGAAGAGGCGAACGAACGCGCTCTCCTGGTGGTCGACACCCTCGCCAGCCTCGCCTGCCGGCACGCCCACGCGCCGTTCACCGTCCGCCTCCGGCACACCGAGGGCAGCAGCCTGCGCGCCGAGATCCGCGAGCTGCGCTGCCGCACCCTGCCCGGTCACGCGGCGCTGCGGCTCCCGCTGCACATCCTCGACCGGCTCGCCCGCACCTGGTGCGTCGACCTGCAGGAGCACCACGGCGTGCTGACCGCCGAGGTCGACCTGGCCGGCTGAAAACCGGTTGCGCCACCGTGCGGCGGGCCGGAGGCTGCCGCACGTGACCGAAGCGTTCTTCGCGTTGTTCCACGGCCTGCCGCGGCAGGGGCCGGGATCCGACGCCACCACACTCCGCCTCCTCGAACTCGCCCGCCCGCTGCCCGAGCGGCCGCGGGTGCTGGACCTCGGGTGCGGCCCGGGCCGGTCGGCGCTGCTGCTGGCCAAGGCCGGCGCGCGGGTGACCGGCCTGGACACCCACCAGCCCTTCCTCGACGACCTCGCCGAGGCGGCCGAGGGGCTCGACGTCGACACCGTCAACGCGTCGATGGCCGACCCCCCGTTCCCGGACGGTGAATTCGACCTGCTGTGGGCCGAAAGCTCGGTCTTCGTGCTCGGTTTCGACACCGCGCTGCGCACGTGGAAGAGGCTGCTCAAGCCCGGTGGCGCGCTCGTGCTCACCGAATGCGAATGGTCCACCGGCACGCCGTCCGCGGCCGCGCGGGAGTTCTGGGACGCGCAGTATCCACTGAGGACGACCGAGGAGAACTCCGCCGCCGCGGTGGCCGCGGGTTACCGGGTGGAGGCGGTGCTGCCGCAGCCGGACAGCGACTGGTTCGACGAGTTCTACGACCACCTGGCCGCCCGGGCCGACGCCGCCGCCGGTGATCCCGCGATGGCCGAGGCCGTCGCCGCGGCGCGCCGGGAGATCGCGATGCGCCGCGAGCACGGCTCGGAGTACCAGTACACCGGCTATGTTCTCCGTACATACCAGTAGGTACAGTGCGGGGATGTATGCGAAGCAGTACGAGATCGCCCTGCCCGCCGACTACGACATGGGCATCATCCGCAGGCGGGTCGCCGAGCGGGGGCACGCGCTGGACGACCGCGCCGGCCTCGGCCTGAAGGCGTACCTCATCCGGGAGAGCCCGAACCAGTACGCGCCGTTCTACCTGTGGCGGGACCCCGGGCGGATGGCCGAGTTCCTGGTGGGTGGCGGCGGTTTCGAGAACATCGTGCGGGACTTCGGCCGCCCGGTGGTGCGCCACTGGACCGGGCTGGCCTTCCAGCCCGGTCCAGCGCGCGACCGCACACCTCGGCACGCGTCCCGCCTCTTCACCCCGGTGGGCGAGAACCCCGCCGAGGCGGTCGAGGAGGCACTCGCCGGGCTGACCGCGACCGCCCGGGAGCCCGGGGTGCACAGTGCGGCCCTCGCGCTGGACCCGCACCACTGGCAGCTGGTGCGGTTCGTGCTCGGCGAGCACGACGGCGAGGCGACCGAGCGGTACGAGGTGCTGCACCTCTCCGCGCCGGAACTGGCCGCGCTGCGCGTGGGACGGCAGTGGTAGGTCAGGCGGCGACTTCGGTGAGGAGGCCGAGGCCGGATGGCCAGTCGCCGAGGCCGCTGCCGGAGTTGAGGTGGCCGTGCCCGGCGAGCAGGCGCCAGGGGACTCGCCAGGCGTCGGCGAGCGCGGCTGAGGCCGCCGGTTCGCAGTAGGGGTCGTCGTCGCTCGCGACCACCAGGCGGGGGCACGGAAGCGGCCGGGCCCGCAGGTTCGCGAACGTCGGCGCGGCCTGGCGCGGGAACGCCGGCCCCCGCGGGTCGGGCGGGGCGACCAGGAACACGCCCACCCCGCGCGGCTGGGCCACGGCCAGCCACTCGGCCGCCGCCCAGCAGCCGAGGCTGTGCGCCACCAGCACCACGCGCTCGCCGCGCCGGGCCGCGGTCGCGTGGGCCGCGCCGACCGCCGCCACCCAGTCGGCGAGGTCTGGTTCCGTCCAGGAGGCCGGGGCGATCCGGACGGCCGTGGCGCCCCAACACTCCTCCCACGCGGTCTGCCAGTGCTTCTCGTCCGAGCCGTCGATCCCCGGGATGATGACGTACGCGACCACCGTCCACCGCCGCTTTCACTCGTGGCCCCCGCACGACCGGGCGCCGCCAGGGGATGATGATCGATGGTTCGACGGCCCGGGGTGGGCCGGACAAGTGATCTCAAGGGAAGTGGCGGCGACAACGATGGAATCACTCGACGAGATCGACCGCGCGATCCTGGAGCTGTTGCAGACCGAGGGGCGGCTCAGCGGCGCCGAGGTGGGCCGCCGGGTGGGATTGTCCCAGCCGGCGGCCGGCGCGCGCATCCAGCGCCTGGAGAAGAGCGGCGTCATCCTCGGGTACCGCGCGGTCGTCGCGCCCGCCGCGGTGGGGCTGAACATCCACGCCGTCGTCCGGCTGCGCACCACGCACGCGCAGCTGCCGAAGGCGCTGGCCCTCGCCGAGCGGATCGCCGAGGTCGTCTCGACGGTCCGGGTGACCGGCGAGGACTGCCTGCTGTTCGACGTGCACTGCACGCACGCGGAGCGGCTCGAACAGGTCGTGGACTCGCTGGCCCGCTTCGGGCCGGTCACGACGTCGCTCGTGCTGCGCAGCTACCCGGCGAAGCCGCTGCCTACCCCTTGACGCACACCACCTGCTTGAGGTGCGCGACCACTTCGACGAGGTCGGTCTGCGCCTTGATCACCGAGTCGATGTCCTTGTACGCGGCCGGGATTTCGTCGACGACGCCCTCGTCCTTGCGGCACTCCACGCCGTCGGTCTGGGCGGCGAGGTCGGCGGCGGTGAACGTCTTGCGTGCCTTGGTGCGCGACATGCGCCGCCCGGCGCCGTGGGACGCCGAGTGGAACGAGGTCTCGTTGCCGAGGCCGCGGACGATGTAGGAGCCGGTGCCCATGCTGCCCGGGATGATCCCGAGGTCGCCGGAGCCCGCGCGGATCGCGCCCTTGCGGGTGACCAGCACGTCCACGCCGTCGTAGGTCTCCTCGGCGACGTAGTTGTGGTGGCACGAGATCGGCTCGTCGAACCGAACGCCCGGCACCGTGTCGGCGACGGCCTGCTGCACGAGCGCGACCATCGTGGCCCGGTTGCGGGCCGCGTAGTCCTGCGCCCAGAACAGGTCGCGCCGGTAGGCCGCCATCTCCGGCGTGCCCGCCACGAACACTGCCAGGTCGCGGTCCGGCAGGTCCGCGTTGTGCGGCAGCTTGCGGGCCACGTCGATGTGCCGCTTGGCGAGCTCGTTGCCGATGCCGCGGGAGCCGGAGTGCAGCATCAGCCACACGCGGCCGGCGTCCGGGCCGCCCTGTTCGAGGCACACCTCGATGAAGTGGTTGCCGCCGCCGAGGCTGCCGATCTGCGCCCGCGCCCGGTCGCGCAGGTTCTGGACGCCGTCGTGCAGCTGCCCGAACGCGGACCAGAACTCGTTCCACCCGCCGGTGCCGGGCACGCGGGCGGGGTTGACGGGGGTGCGGTGCATGGCGAAGCCGACCGGGACGGCGTCCTCGATGCGGCGGCGCAGCTTGCCGAGGTCGTCGGGCAGGTCGTCGGCCGTCAGCGAGGTGCGGACCGCGCTCATGCCGCAGCCGATGTCCACACCCACCGCGGCGGGGGAGACCGCGTCACGCATCGCGATCACGCTGCCGACCGTCGCGCCCTTGCCGTAGTGCACGTCCGGCATGACGGCCAGACCGTGCACCCACGGCAGGTTGGCGACGTTGTGCAGCTGACGCATCGCAGCGTCCTCGACGGTCGCCGGGTCGGCCCACATGCGGATCGGCACGCGGGCGCCCTCGACGGCGGTGAACATCCGAAGATCCTTTCGCTCTGGTGGATCCACAGGGTTACCCGCGGACGGGCCCAGAGCAACCGGATTTCAGTGCAACCGGATTTCAGTAGTCGTCGCGCCCGGTGAGCTGTTCTTCGAGCAGCTCGGCGGAGCTGGTGACCAAGGCGAGCGGGTCGACGAACTCGTTGATGTCGAGGTTGGCCAGCGGGAGGGAGTGCCGGAGCACCAGGTACTCGCCCATGACGACCACCCCGCCGACGACGGTGGTGTGCCCGACCTCGGCCAGCACCCCGACCACGTCGACCTCGTCCACGCGGGCGAACGGGGTCGCGATCTGGATCCACTCGTCCCGCCGGTCGAGAACCTCCCGCGCGATCACGACGATCTGGGTGCGCTCCTCCTCCTCGGGATCGGACTGGAAGCGGATCCGGATGCGCAGTTCGTCCGGTTCGTCCCGAATCACCTTGTACTGCTGCCGGATGAACGTCGCGAGATCGCGCCAGCTCGTCACCCCAGAAGTCCCTTCTAGTGCCCGATCGGTCACGGGAAGTGAAGCACAGATGATCCGGAACCGGGACAGGACCGGAAAAACTCCTGCCCCACAACCGCCAGCCGGCAACGAAAAGCAAGCGACTACCCCAACCAGACCTCCCCCGCCCCCGATCCACAGCCGATCTTTAGTCGCCGACCAGGG
>NZ_JBEXTZ010000141.1:15517-15625 GCF_040614195.1 Amycolatopsis sp. NPDC006125 | reverse complement strand
CCGTGGGCCCGTGCGGCTGCGCTGCCTCGGTGGTCCGCGCGTGCTCGCTCTCGCGGGTCACTGCGTCGGTCTGGCCGTGGTTTGGCGGCTCGCGCGCCCCTGCCGTGG
>NZ_JBEXTZ010000141.1:0-15417 GCF_040614195.1 Amycolatopsis sp. NPDC006125 | reverse complement strand
GCCCGTGCGGCTGCGCTGCCTCGGTGGTCCGCGCGTGCTCGCTCTCGCGGGTCACTGCGTCGGTCTGGCCGTGGTTTGGCGGCTCGCGCGCCCCTACCGTGGGCCCGTGCGGCTGCGCTGCCTCGGTGGTCCGCGCGTGCTCGCTCTCGCGGGTCACTGCGTCGGTCTGGCCGTGGTTTGGCGGCTCGCGCGCCCCTGCCGTGGGCCCGTGCGGCTGCGCTGCCTCGGTGGTCCGCGCGTGCTCGCTCTCGCGGGTCACTGCGACGGTCTGGCTGTGGTTTGGCGGCTCGCGCGCCCCTGCCGTGGGCCCGTGCGGCTGCGCTGCCTCGTCGGCTCGTGGTGCCTGCCCGCACGGGCCGCTTCGACGATCTGGCCGCCGTCCGGCGGCCCGCCGCCCCGCCACGGACCGCCGTCTCCGCAGCCGCCGCTTGATCGCCGCGCTGCCAGCCCGCCACCAGCCCACCGCTGCAGCCGGCCTCAACCCTCCACTAAGGACCTTCCAGCAGCAGCTCCGCGGTCACCGCGTCCGCCGGGATCGTCGTCACCACCGGGCGGCCCGCGGCGCTCGTCAGCGTGTACTGCCCGGCGCTCACCCGCTCGAACCGGTACGTCCCGTCCGCGCCCGTCACCGCCGCGGCCACCGCCCGGCCGGATGCGTCCCGCAGCTCCAGCGCCAGCCCGGCGACCGGGCGGCCACCGGCGGTCACCCTGCCGGTGAGGGTGCTGTGCGTGTCCAGCTCCAGGTCGACCTCGTGCTCCCGCCCACCACCCAGCGGCACCACCGTCGCCACCGGATCGGCGCCCGGCGCGGCCGCCACCAGCGTGATCTCACCGGCATCGATACCGGTGATCCGGTAGCCACCGTCCGGATCGGACACCGTGCTGGCGATGACCTCCCCGCCCGCGCCCACGGCCGTCACCGCCGCCGTCGCGATCGGCCGCCCGCTGTGCCGGTCCCGCACCACCCCGCGCACGCTGGTCGCCGGTTCGAGCGTCACGTCCAGCGGCGCGGCCCCGGCCTCGACCGCGACGACCGTCGCCTGCGGCTGGAACCCCGCGCGCGCCACGATCAGCACGTAGTTGCCCGGCGCGAGCCCGCCGAGCCGGAACGATCCGTCCGCCGCGGTACGAGCACGGGCCACCTGCGCGCCGACCCGGTCGGTCAACGTCAGGGTCACGTCCGGCAGCGCCCGCCGCCCGCTGCGCACCCGTCCGCTGAGCGTCACCTCTGCCGTCGTGGTCATGCCCGCTCCGCCAAGTCGATGTCGTGCCGCTGCGTGACCCCGGCGCCGACCGAAACCGTCTCGTGCACCGCCGGGTGCTCCACCGCCACCAGCGACAGCGGCTCCGCGGGCAGCGCCGCCAGCGCGAAGGCGCCGTCCGAACCGGCCGCCGCGCTCGCCGCGACGCTCCCGTCGGCCCGGTGCGCGGTCACCGTGACCACCGCCGCGCCACTCGCCCCGCGCACGGTGCCCGACACGCTCCGCCCGGCCGCGGCCCGGCGCCGCGCGGGCAGGAACGCGGCGACGAACAGCGCCACCAGCGCCGCGCCCGCGCCGATCGCCAGCACCACCCGGAACCCGTCCTGCGACGGCACGGTCACCGGCCCCAGCGACACGGTCATCTGCGCCAGCACCACACCCGCGACCGCGCTGGAGGTGGACGTGCCGATCGAGCGCATCAGCGTGTTCAGGCTGTTCGCCGACGCGGTTTCCGACACCGGCACCGCGGACATGATCAGCGCGGGCATCGCGCCGTAGGACAGCCCGATCCCGGCGCCGATGACGCACGAGGCGATTAGCAGCTGCCAGACCTCGCCCATCAACACGATGTTGAGCCCGTACCCGATCGCGACCACGAGCGCGCCGAGCATCAGGGTCACCTTCGGGCCGCGTGTCCGGGAGATCTTCGCCGACACCGGCGCGGTGGCCATCATGACCAGACCTGACGGCGCCATCACGAGGCCGGCCATCAGCATCGTCTGGCCGAGCCCGAACCCGGTCGCCGTCGGCAGCTGCAGCAGTTGCGGCAGCACCAGCGACATCGCGAACATGGCGAACCCGAACACGACCGACGCGATGTTGGTCAGCAGCACCTGCCTGCGCGCGGTGGTGCGGAGGTCCACCAGCGGTTCCCTCGTGCGCAGCTCCCACCAGCCCCACACCAGCAGCACCACGACGGCGCCGACGAACAGGCCGATGGTCAGCCCGTCGCCCCAGCCCCAGTCCCCGCCCTTGGAAATCGCCAGCAGCAGGCACAGCAGCGCGGCCGACAGGCCGAGCGCGCCGGGCAGGTCGAACCGCCCGCCGGTGCGCACCGACGACTCCGGCACGAACGACACCACCAGCAGGAACGCGACCACGCCGAGGCCGGCGGCCGTCCAGAACAACACGTGCCAGTCGGCGTTCTCCGCGATCAGCGCCGCGGCGGGCAGGCCGAGCGCGCCGCCGACGCCGAGGGAGGCGCTCATCATCGCGGTCGCCGAGCCGAGCCGTTCGGCGGGCAGCTCGTCGCGCATGATGCTGATGCCCAGCGGGATCACGCCGGAGGCCAGGCCCTGCAGCGCGCGGCCGACGATCATCGGCACCAGGCTGCTCGACAGGCCGCAGGTCACCGACCCCGCGATCAGCAGGACGACGCTGACCAGCAGCATCCGCCGCTTGCCGTACATGTCGCCGAGGCGCCCGACGGTCGGGGTCGCGACCGCGGCGGCGAGCAGCGTGGCGGTGATGGCCCACGCGGCGTCCGCCGGTGACGCGCTCAGCAGGCCGGGCAGCTCGGGGACCAGCGGGATGATCAAGGTCTGCATCAGCGAGACGACGATGCCGGTGAACGCCAGCACCGCGACCACGCGGCCGGTCCGGGCCACGGGCGGCGCCGGGTCGCCCACGTGACGGACAGGGGCAGAGGACATTGCCAGGCCTCCGATGGGTTTAAATCAAGCGATTGACTTAGCCTAACAGGCCTGGTCAGGGTGCAGGCGGGTGATCGGTAAAATGCCTGGACACGGGCCAACTGGCCCCTCCGGAGACCCGCGGGTGGTGACGATGACGACGAAGACGGCCCGGGCCGACCGCGTCACCGCCACGCGCGAGGCGATCCTCACGACCGCCGAAAGGCTCTTCGCCGAGCACGGCGTGTACGCGGTGTCCAACCGGCAGATCAGCGAGGCGGCGGGGCAGGGCAACACGGCCGCGGTCGGCTACCACTTCGGCACGAAGGCCGACCTGGTGCGCGCGATCGTCCGCAAGCACACCGCCGAGATGGAGCGGATCCGCGACCGGATGGTGGCCGAGGCCGGCGAGTCCGACGACCCGCGCGACTGGATCGCGTGCATGGTGCGGCCGGCGGCGGAACACCTGGCGGCGCTGGGAAACCCGACGTGGTTCGCCCGGTTCAGCGCGCAGGTCACCACGGATCCCGCGCTGCGGGACATCTTCGCCGAGGACGCCCTGTCGTCCCCGTCGATGGTGAAGACGCTGGAGGGGTTGAAGCGGTGCCTGCCGGAGCTGCCGCCGGAGGTGCGCGCGGAGCGGAGCGCCATGATGCGCCAGCTGATGGTGCACATGAACGCGGAGCGGGAACGCGCCCTCGCCGACGGAACCCCAACGCCGCGGCAAAACTGGCACGACGCGGCGACCGGCATGATCGACGCCATCGTGGGGATCTGGATGGCCCCGGTGACGCCCGCGTCCTGAGCCCGGCTTGCGGCGGTGCGGCCGGCTTGGAGCGGTCCGGCTGGCTTGCGGCGCGGCTGGCTTGGGGCGGTGCGGCCGGCTTGGGGCGGGTGTGGCTGGCTTGCGGCGGCGCGGCTGGCTTGCGGCGGTCCGGCCGGTTTAGGGCGTCGGCCGCGTCGTGAGGTCGGGTGGTGACGGTCCGGTGGGCCCGGGGCGCAGACTCAGGTGTCGGACCCGCCGTTGTCCGACCCGCGCTCGCGCTCCCCGAAGCCCGGCGGCTCGCCGTAGCCGCGTGGCACCCGGTCGAACTGCCCGTAGCCGGGACGCCCGCCGTCATCGGAACCGGCGGTCGCCCGCCCGACCGTGAAGCCACCCACGCCCCCGAGAACGAGCACAGCCGCGGCGATCCCCGCCACAACGCCCACCCCCAGGCGGCGCTTCCCGGGCCGAGGAGAAGTGCCGGACGGCGCGCCAGGAACAGCGGCCGCGGCGGCAGCCGCGTGTGCCGCCTGGGCGGGCGTGGCCCCTCTGGCGACTGGGGCGGGAGGTGTCGCCAAAGGCGTGCCCGGTGGTGCCTGCGTAGGCGCGGCTTCGCCTGCAGGCACCGCATGCGATGCCTGCGCGGGCGCGGTCCCGTCAGGGGCTGCGGCGGGAGGTGCGGCCCCCGCCGCAGTTTCGGCCGGGGTGGCGTGCGGTGCCTGCGTGGGCGCGGTTTCGCCCGATGCTGCGGCAGGAGGCGCCGCAGCATCGCCGGCCGGAGCCGCGGGCGGCGCTTGCGCAGGCGTGGTCGCATCGCCGGCCGGCCTGCTCGCGGATTCGTCGCGGGGCTTGTCGTCGTGCACGGGCGTCCTCCTGTCCGGGCTCACATCGTGACGTGCCGGCCTGAGAGCACCCGCAGAACAACCTGTGCACCGGCTATGCGGGCGCGTCCTGGTGCGTCCGTGGCGTTGGCACGGCGACTGAGCCGGAACACTGGTCCAGCGCTCCCGGGCCGGGAAGGTAGGGCCGGGCCCGGGAGCGCCCGGCTCACCTTGTCAGCGATCGGGACCGCAGCGACCACAGGACCCCGGCCGCGAGCGGCAACGCGACGGCTTCCCGGGACGATGGCGCCAACGCCACCACCGCGGCCGCCGGGCCCGCGAGCAGGAAGGCCAGCCGGAACGTCGCGGACCAGCCGCTGAGAACCACGATCCCGGCCAGGCTTGTGCCATCAACCCCAGTGTGATGGCCGGTCATCGGGCGACCGTTGCGGCGCAGCAGTTGCCCTGCGGTGGGGGCCGGTTGGGCGTGGCGGCGGGCGCCGCCGTCGACGGTCGGATTGCCAGATCGGCGCACCAGTTGGTGCACGGTTGGGCGCTCCAGCGCGGACGGCTGGAGGACGCGCATCAGATGGCGTCGAGGTCGCTGGTGGCGCGGTAGGGTGCGCATGTTCTGTCTCGATCCAATCGTGAGTGGACAGGGCGAATCAGGCGCGGGCTCCTGTTGCCGCAGGGCCCGCGCCTCCATGTCGGCCCAGAGCTGCTGGGCCGTACGGGGCATCATGCACTAGTCACGGATGAATAATCCAGAACGACTCGCCGCGCTAGAGCAGCCAATTTGAACGCAAATAATCGCGGTCCTCAGATAATCAGAAACATCTGAACAAGATTCACGTCTCCGGCTGGGCGCAAGTGAAAGGGGCCGCCCCGAAACGGGACGGCCCCGACGCAACACGCAGCCCAACCGGACAGCCTCAAGCCTCCACGGGCGGCGTCCCGTGCGTGTGGAACGACTCGATCGTCTTCAGGCCCCACGCCTGCCCCTTCGCCCGCTCGGCCTCGGTCCACGTCACCGGCTCCCAGTCCGGCGCGAAGATCAGCCGCGCGGTCGGGTTGCACAGCTCGATCCGGTTGCCGCCCGGCTCGTAGACGTACAGGAAGAACGTCTGCTGGATCGCGTGCTTGTGCGGCCCGGTCTCGATGAACACGCCCTTGTCCAGCGCGATGTCCGCCGCGCGCAGGATGTCCTCGCGCGTGTCCGTCGCGAACGCGATGTGGTGCAGCCGCCCGGACGAGCGTGTCCAGTCGTTGGTGTAGACCAGATCGTAGGACTTCTGCGCGAAGTGCGTCCACTGCCCGGAGATCACCCCGCTGTCGAGCCGGATCTGCTCGGTCACCCGCCCGCCGAGCGCGTCGCAGATGAAGCCGCCGTTCGCCGCCGCGTCCTGGGCCAGGTAGTTGACGTGGTCGAGCCGCCGCACGCACACCCCGCGCGCCGGGTACGCCTGGGCCTGGTTCTTCAGCGACGGCCGCAGGTGCTCGGGCGGGTCGTACTTCTCGGTCTCCCAGTAGATCTCCATCTCGTGCCCGTCCGGGTCCCGGAACACGTACGTCGGCCCGATCCCGGTGTCGCCGTCGGCCCAGCCGACGCCCAGCCCGCGTTCCTCGATCGCCGCGACCCGCCGCTTCAGCGCGGCCTCGCTCGACGCGCGCATCGCGGTCCGCCCCACGCCCGAGGTCTTCGCGGCGGTCAGCTTGACGCTGTGGTGCTCGTAGTCGTCCCACGTGCGCAGGTAGACGGAATCGCCCCGCGAGCCGTTCTCGGTCAGGCCGAGGACGTCGACGAAGAACTCCAGGCTCTTCTCCGGTTCCGGGGTGAACAGCTCGACGTGGCCGAGGTGCGCGATCTCGTGCCGGGGCGAGGGTTCGAGGTGGGGCATCGGTGCCTTCCAGGATTGTCAGGGACGGGGAAAAACGGTGCCGTCGAACAACTTCCGCGCGGTGCGGATGACGGTCGAGCGCGCCACGCGCGGCCCGGGCGCCAGTTCGACGCCGACCTCCAGCGTGCCGCTCGGGTGCTCGACACCGACCGGCGAACCGGGCGGCGGCGCGGCGAACAGCTCGTGCCCGGCCGCGCCGTCCAGCATCAGCGCGGTCACCACGCTCACCGCGCCCAGCACTCCGATCGACGGGTGCGGGCGCAGCGGGATGAACGTCCGGGTGCAGATGGCGCCGCCGTCACGCGGCGCGGCCACCAGCGTCGTCTTCGGCACCGACGCGCCGCTGACGTCGCCGAGCCCCATCCGCTTCCCGGCTTCCAGCCGCAGGTCCTGAATCCGGCCGGCCAGCCCGGTCAGCTCGTCCGCCGCCTCGTAGCCGGTGATCCCGAAGTCCGCGGCGCGCGCCACGACGACCGGCATCCCGTTGTCCACACAGGTCACCGGGATGCCGCCGATCTCGTCGACGACGTTCCCGGTGGGCAGCAGGCTGCCGCACACCGACCCCTCGGTGCCGGTGAACTCCAGCTCGACCGGCGCGGCGGTACTGGGCACGCCGGAGATCGCCGTAGTGCCGCTGTAGTCGACCCGGCCGCCGGGCGTGGCGAACGTCGCGACCGCGATCGAGTCGGTGTTGACCATCCGCACGCGCACGCTGGTGCGGTCGCCGCCGGCGGGCACCAGGCCGCGCTCGACGGCGAACTGGCCGACGCCGGCGAGCAGGTTCCCGCACGTCTGCCGGTCCGAAACGGTCGCATCCTCGATGCCGACCTGCAGGAACAGGTAGTCGACGTCCCGGTCGCCCCCGGCGGGGGAGACGATGGCGACCTTGCTGGTGACCGGTTGCGCGCCGCCGAGCCCGTCGAGCTGCCGCGGGTCGGGCGTGCCCATGATCCGCAGCAGCAGGTCGTCGCGCTCGGCGGGATCGGCGGGCAGGTCGGAGGCGACGAAGTACGCGCCCTTGGACGTGCCGCCGCGCATCAGCATGCAGCGCACACTCATTCGCGCTCCAGCTTCGCGTACTCCTCGGCCGTCAGGTACCGGACGCCGAGATCGGCGAGCTTCTCCCGCAGCCCGTAGCGGTCCAGACCCAGCTCGCCGGCGCGGAACGCCTGCCGCGTGGCCTCTTCCTTGTCCGCGCGGGCCCGCGAAGCGCGCAGCCCCTCGCCGACGAGTTCGCGCGGCACGCACAGCACGCCGTCGTCGTCGGCCAGGATCGCGTCGCCGGGGCGGATGGCCTGCCGGCCGATCACGACCGGCACGTTGACCGAGCCCGCGGTCGCCTTCACGGTGCCCTGCGCGCTCACCGCGGCCGACCACACCGGGAAACCCATCGCCCGCAGGTCCGCGACGTCGCGCACCCCGGTGTTGATGACGAGCCCGCGGACCCCGCGGTGCTGCAACGCGGTGGCGAACAGCTCGCCGAACAGCCCGTCGTGCGAGGGCGAAGTGGTCGTGACGACCAGGACGTCGCCGGGGCGGCACTGCTCGACCGCGGCGTGGATCATCAGGTTGTCGCCCGGCCAGCACAGGGCCGTCACAGCGGTGCCGCCGATGCGGGCGCCGTCCTGGATCGGCCGCAGATCCGGGCCGAGCAGGCCCGTGCGGCCCAGTGCCTCGTGCACGGTCGCGACGCCGAACTCCGCGAGCGCGGCGACGTCGTCGCCGTCGGCGCGGGGCGGGTCGGTGACGATCACCTTGTTCACGCCGGGACCTCCTCGGCGCCGGTTGCCTGCTGTGGCATGGCTTCCTCTCCTCGCTTCGGCTCGTGCTCCAGCCAGCATGCTTTTTGCGGCCAAAATTGTCAACAATCTTGTGCGCACGATCGTGCACCGGGTACTTTCGCCGTCACTTTCCACTGGCTCGACGACGAGAGGGACACCGATGTCCGTGATGGAACAGAGGGATCCGGCGATCGCCCGGCTGTCGGTCCGGGTCACGGCCCTGTGCTGGGTGCTCGTGCTGCTGGACGGGCTCGACCTGTTCGTCTACGGCGCGACCCTGCCCGGGGTGCTCGCGGACGAGGGCTTCGGCCTGACCGCCGTGACCGGCGGGACGATCGGCAGCCTCACCACGTTCGGCATGCTGCTCGGCGCGCTCGGCTCCGGGATCGTCACCGACCGGATCGGCAGACGGAAGATCATCCTGACCGGTGTCGTGGTCTTCTCGCTCGCCTCCGCGGCCTGCGCGGTGGCGCCGTCGGTCGAGGTGTTCGGCGCCGCCCGGTTCGTGGCAGGCGTCGGCCTCGGCGGGCTGCTGCCGTCGGCGATCGCGATGGTCATGGAGTACGCGCCGCCGTGGCGCCGGAACCTGAGCGTGACCATCGTGATGACCGCGCACCAGGCGGGCGGCGCGATCGCCGGCGCGCTCGCGATGTCGGTGGTGGAGTCGCTGGGCTGGCGCTCGGTGTACTGGCTCGGCGCGCTGCCGCTGCTGGTGGTGCTGCCGGTGGTCCACCTGATGCTGCCGGAGTCGATGACCTACCTGCTGGCCAGGGGCCGGCGGGCGCGGGCGCAGGCGATCGCCGACCGCCACGGGGTCGCGCTCGAGCCGTTCGAGCCGGAGCGGACCGAGCAGCGGCCGGGCAGCCTGCGCGCGTTGTTCACCTCGTCCGTCGCGCTCACCACGGTCCTGTTCTGGATCGCCTCGTTCGGCGGGTTGCTGCTGGTCTACGGCGTGAACACCTGGCTGCCGACGATGATGCGCGGCAACGGCTACCAGCTCGGGTCCGCGGTCAGCTTCCTGCTGGTGATCAACGTCGGCGGTATCGCGGGCATGCTCGTCGCGGGGCGGCTGGCGGACCGGTTCGGGGCGCGGCCGGTGGCGATCCTGTGGTTCGCGCTCACCGCGGCCGGGGTCGGGCTGCTGGCGATCAGGATGCCGCTGCCGCTGACCTACGTCGTGGTGTTCCTGACCGGCGGCTGGCTGTTCAGCGCGCAGACGCTGATCTATTCCAGTGTCGGCGCCCACTACCCGGCCGGGGTGCGCGCGACGGCGCTGGGCTGGGTGTCCGGCATCGGGCGGTTCGGCGCGGTCTTCGGGCCGTGGCTGGGCGGCGTCCTGGTGGCGAGCCGGCTGTCCGGGCTCGGGTTCGCGGTGTTCGCCGTCGCGGGCCTGCTCAGCGCCGCGATGGTGGCGCTGGTGCGCAAGCCGCCGGTCGTGGCGGGCGCCGGGTAGGCGGTCCCCGGGGCACGCGGGTTGAACCACCGGGGACCTGGTCGGCGTCGCTGCCCGGGCAATGACGAGACCTGGGTCCACTGTCCTCCGGCTCGCGCAGGCGCGGTAGGGGGCACCGCGTAGGCGGCGAGGAACACGTCGACAGCGTCCGATCCCGGTGAACGGGTTCTCCTTGTCGCCTCGGTGCACCTCTACCGCGCCGCGCCGCACCCGGACGGCCCGCGGGGCTCGCAGGAAGCGTGATACCACCCGTACCGGTGACTGTGGCCGGTCTCGTGCTCACGGCGGGCAGTCGCTTCCGGGTGTTCCGGGCCGTCGGCCGCACGAACGGACTGCGCGGAACGCGCGGTCGTCACGGTGCGATGGCTGGTGGCGGTGCCGCGAGGGTGGCCGGCACGCGTTGATCTTCAGCCGAACGGGGAACAGCCGTTTGCAGGGGCAGGCGGCGCGATCGAGACTCGGGGCATGGTCAACAGCGGTGGCAATGACATCCTGGCCGATCGCGAGATCGACTTCTCGTCGGCTCTGCGTGGCTACGACCGCCGGGAGGTCGACGCCTACATCCGCCGGCTGCGCGCGCGGGCCGGGCACCTGGCGAGCGAGCTGGAGGAGAAGGAGCGGCGCCTGTCCGAGCTGGGCGGTGACACGTCGGTGCCGCTGCAGGTGGTGGGCTCCGGCAACATCGGCGCCCGCGTCGAGCGGATCATCGCCCAGGCCGAGCTGGAGGCGCGGGAGATCCGCGAACAGGCCGAAAAGGACGCCGCGGAGATCCGCAAGGCGTACGAGGACCAGGCCGACGAGGCCCGCCGCCAGCGCGAAGACCTGGCGAAGCAGGCGAACGAGGAGGCGCTGGCGATGATCCGCCGGGCCGAGCAGGAGGTGGAACGCCTGCGCGGCACCCGGCAGACGCTGCTCGCGCAGCTGGTGCGGATCGGCGAGATCATCGACTCGGCAGCCGAGCAGGCGGCGCGCACCCCGGAGCTCCACCCGCCCGCACTCCCGTTGCTGCCGACCGGGACCGAGGAAGCGGTCGCGGCGGAGTCCGATGAGGACGATGCGGTCGCCGAGGTCGTGGAAGCGGAGACCGCCGAGGCGCCCGAGTCCGATGTGGACGAGACCGGGACCCCTGCGGACGAGATCCCGGACGCGCCGGAGCCCCGCAAGCCGGCCGAAACGGGCAAGATCAGCCCCGCGATCCTGGCGGCGAAGGCCCGTCGCCAGGCGAAGCAGGAGAAGGCCGCCGCGGCGGCCGAGAACTGACACCCGGCCCGGCAAGAGGGGTGCGGCGCGAGGCGTCGCACCCCTTTTCTGGCTGGTCTGGGACCGCCGCGTCAGCTCGCCGGATGCCCATTGCTCATGCGGCCTCGGCCGGAAGGGCGGGGCCGAGGAGGAGTCCACCGTCGACGACGTACTCCGACCCCGTGATGAACGACGCGTCCGAGGACGCGAGGAACAGCAGAAGCCGGGTTACGTCGGCCGGCTCACCGAGCCGGGGGATGGCGAACGGCTCGGGGGAGTAGAAGTCGGCGATCGCCGCGGTGGCGCCGGCTGCTGGTTCGTTGATGAAGGGGGTCGAGATCACGCCGGGGTGGATGGCGTTCACCCGGATGTGGTCGCGGCCGAGTTCGAGTGCTGCTGTTCGGGTGAGGCCTCGCACGGCCCACTTGCCGGCGACGTAGGGCGCGTAGTGCGCCGTGCCGCCCAGACCCATGGTCGAGCCGATGTTGACGATGGCTCCTCCTCCCGCACGGCGCAGAGCGGGGGCGGCGACCTTGATGCCGAGGAAGGTCCCGGTGAGGTTGACGTCGAGGATGCGCGACCACGTGGCCAGGTCCGTGTCCGCGATGGTCGCGGGCGGATTCTGCACGCCCGCGTTGTTCACGAGCACGTTCAGGGCGCCGAAGGCGTTCTCGGCGGCCAGCACAGCGGCGGACCACGAGCTCTCGTCGGTGACGTCCAGCCGGACGAAGCGGGCGCGGGCCCCGAGCTCATCGGCGAGAGCGGCGCCGCGTCGTGCGTCGATGCCGCCGATCACCACGTTCGCTCCCTCCGCGTGGAAGGCGCGCACGTGGCTCGAGCCCTGGCCGCCGGTCCCGCCGGTCACGAGCACGGTCTGGTTGTCGAAGCGGGGCATCGGATGGTCCTCCGGTACGGGGGCGACGAGTGGTGAGCCGGTCGACTCACCATCCGCTTCGACACTAGGTTGGCCGCAGTGGTGAGTCAAGCCACTCGCCTCGTATGCTCGGTTCATGAGCAGGGCCGTGACGACCTATCACCAGCGCGTCGCCCAGGAGAAGCGCGCGCTGATCGTGACGGCCGCGACCGCGCTGTTCCTCGAGCTGGGCTACGACCGGACGTCGCTGGCGCGGATCGCGGAGCGCTCGGGCGTTTCGCGGGCCACCTTGTTCAAGCAGTTTCCGAGCAAGGCCGCCCTGTTCGACGCCATCGTGACCGAGTCCTGGTCGGCCGCCGACGAGGAGGAGCCACCGCCGGCGGGCGACATCGTCAACGGGCTGAGCATCATCGGCCGACGGTACGCCGAGTTGCTGGGCCGTCCCCGGATGACCGATCTGTTCCGGATCGTCATCGCCGAGCTGCCGCGGTTCCCCGAACTCGCCAACGCGCAGTTCTCGCGCGGGAAGATGCCCTACTTCGAGTCCGTGCGCAGCTACCTCCTGGCCGAGCACGAGGCGGGAACGGTGCGGATCGAGGATGTGGACCTCGTGGCCACTCAGTTCCTGGGCATGATCTCCAACTACGTCTTCTGGCCGAAGCTCCTGGTGCCGGGCTGGGAGGTGAGCGCCGACCGCGTGGCTCAGGTCGTCGACGAGGCCGTGCGCACCATCGCCGCCCGCTACGCGACGACCGGACCCGCCGCCGATTCCTGCTAAGTACATTGTGGACCTCTGGGAATGGCTCGTCCCCCTTTCCGGTGTCCGTGCGCGGAAATCCGCTCGCGGACGCCGCCATCGGGCGCTGGAGGGTGTAGCGTCAGGGGGGTCGAGAGCATCTCGCGCGCGGGCGGTCAAGCCGGCGCCGTTCTCGGCCGCTGAAGCCGACCCGGTCACGGGCCGGGGGCAGGAGCACCGGCATGTCGTCGGGCCCGCACGTTCGCACCACCACCCCGAAGGCCGGTATGGCCGCCGGGCCGCCGCGGCTGAAACTCCGAGCGAGTCAGAACCCGTCGGCGCCCACCCCGGGGTACGTCGACGGGGCCTGGTGGCCACGGTCGCGAGACCTGTCCGCGGAGCTGCCGGCACTGCGTGCGGTGCTGGCAGCCCGCCTGGGGCCGATCGACCGGATCGCCTACCACACGACCGCCTGGGACCCCGCGGTGCGCCACTTCGACCGGCGCGGCTCGCTGGCCCCGGTCGTCGGCTACCGCAGGCAGGAGTCGGACACGGTGGACGTGACCACCTCAGCGGGTGATCGCCTGGTGCTGGTGGTGGTGCCGCCCGCCCGGTCCTAGGGGTCTGCGTACCGCGCCAGCCGCGTGGCGCGCTGGCTGCGGTTGCCGCCTGTTCGGGCACGGTGGACGTGACGACTTCGGCGGGTGATCGGCCCGTCCTGGTGGTGCCGCCCGCCTAGGGCTCCACGTACCGCGCCAGCCGCGCGGCGAGTTCGTTGCGGCCGACGTCCACGGCGAACACCGGGCGGGGCGCGTCGGAGCGGTCGGCGGCGATCACCTCGGTCACGAACCGCGCCACGGCCGCCGGTTCCGGGACCACGTCGTCCCCGGCGAACCAGGCCAGCACCATCGGCGTCTCGCCCGGCTCGGTCTCCACGGCCACCGCCCAGCCGCTGCGTTCGCTCCACACCAGCATCAGGTCCTCGGCCGGCCGGGTCGGCCACCGCCGGGTCAGGCCCAGGTACGCGGTGGCCGTGTCGCTGAGCTCGAACGAGGTCGCTTCCGCCGGCACGCCGACGGCTTCGGCGACTGCCCGCAGGTATCCGGCGAGTCCGCGGCTCAGTTCGGTCAGGCCGGCGGCGGGAGAATCCATGTGCCCAGCCTAGTTGGGCCGCGTCAGTTCCTGAGCTGCTCGGCCAGGAAGCGGCGCAGCGGTTTCGGCGGGCGGCCGGTCAGGCGGTGCACGGTGCCGGTCACGCGGTCCTCGCTGCCGTGCCGGATGCCCTCGTCCAGGGCGGCGAGGGCGGCCGCGAAGTCGGCCGGGTAGCCCGCGGCCACGAAGCGGTCCGCCAGCTCCGCCGTCCCGACGCTGGTGTGGCGCACCTCGGCGCCGGTCACCTCGCTGTAGATCGCGGCCGCTTCGGCGTAGCTGATGGCCTCCGGGCCGGTGATCACGTGCTCGTCGCGGCCGCACTCGGCGGCCAGCAGCAGCGCGGCGGCGGAGGCCGCGATGTCGGCGGCGTCGATGAACGCGACCCGCCCCTCGCCGGTCGCGGTCACGATCTCGCCGCGGGACCGGATGCCCTCGGCCACCGGGTGGTCGCCGGTGAAGTTCTGCATGAACCACGAGGGCTTCAGCACGGCGAACTCCGGCATGATCTCCCGGACCGCGCTGTCCACCCGGCCCAGCCCCGGATCGCCGGTCGCCACCGCCGACGAGCTGAGCAGCACGACCCGGCGCACCCCCGCTTCCCGGGCGCGCTCGAGGAACGGGCGCACGAGCGGCTCCGGCTCGGCGACCCCGACCGGCGCGACCAGGTACATGCGCTCCACGCCGTCCAGTACGGCGTCGTGGGTGGCCGGGTCGGACCAGTCGAACCCGGTGCGCCTGCTCGCCGCGCGGACCGTCGCACCCGCCTCGGTGAGCAACTGCACGAGGGGACGCCCGGTGTTCCCGGACGCGCCCGTGACCAGGACTTTCACTGCGCATCCTCCTGCATGGCGACCAGTTCGCCGAGCCGCCCGAGAGCGTGCCCGGCGGCGAGCGGACTCCAGTAGTCCCGCAGCGACTCGATACCGTCGGCGCCCACGCGGACCACGTTGACGTACCGAATCCGGTAGGGCCGCCCGGTGCGCAGCGCCGTGCCGTCGACCTCCCACTCGACGATCAGCACGTCCGGGTCGGTGGTTTCGTGGCGGGTCTGGGACGTGATCGCCTTGATGTCGACGTTGTCGGTGTAGTCGCGCACGTACTCCCGCACCGCCTCCCGGCCCGCGAGGGTGGGCCACCCGGGCGGCGCGAAGGGGAACTCCATGACCCCGCCGGGCGCGAAGACGTCGGCGAAGCCGTCCATGTCGTGCGCCAGCACGCGCTCGTGAAGGCGATCCACAGCCTCATGAGCGCGACGGCGCCGGTCCTCGGGAGAGAGAGTCATGACAACGCTCCTCAGATGGTCGGGACGATACCGTCTCGTCCATCATAGCGCGCGGTGGGTGCGAATCCACCTCGCGGCCGGGAGCTGGCAGCGGGGGTGGATTGGCTGCGTGTGGGGCGGGTGCGGCTGGCGTGGCGGGAGGTGGCAGCGGGAGTGGGCTTTGCGCCGGGGCGGGTGTGGCTGCGTGGCGGGAGCCGGTAGCGGGAGTGGGCTGGCTATATGTCGGGGTGGCCCGCATGGCGGGGGGCGGTGGTGGGAGCGGACTGGCTGTGTGTGGGCGTGCTCGGTTCGCGTGGTGGGGGCGGTGGTGGGAGCGGAGTGGCTGTGCGGGGGCGTGCTCGGTCCGTGTGGCGGGAGTCGGCAGCGGAAGCGGACCGACCAACGGACCGGCCTTGTCTGCTCTCGCAACCGCCGGCTGGCAACGAAAGCAAGCCGACTACCCCAACCAGACCTCCCCCGCCCCCGATCCACAGCCGATCTTTAGTCGCCGACCAGCCGTGTCAAGGCACGCTTTCCCGCCTTGAC
>NZ_JBEXTZ010000140.1:0-16181 GCF_040614195.1 Amycolatopsis sp. NPDC006125 | reverse complement strand
CGCCGGTCGCAGCGCGTGTTGCGGTGGGAGGTGTGCGGCTGGGCAGTGCCGGACCGCCGGTCGCAGCGCGTGCCGCGATGGCACTTGCGCGGCCGGACAGCGCCGGACCGCCGGTGGCAGCGCGTGTTGCGGTGGCAGGTGCGCGGCCGGGCAGTGCCGAAGTGCCGGTGCCAGCGCGTGCCGCGATGGCACGTGCGCGGGCGGAAAGCATCGTGTCGCGGCTCATCGCCAGTCCTCCAGCACGATGCCGTGCCGGTGCAGCACCTCGGTGAGCAGTGGCGCCGCCTCGGCCACCGGCGTGTCCGCGGGCACCGCCTGGTCGACGTCGCGGAAGAAGCGGCCCATCCGCGCGCCCGGGCTGAACGCCAGGAACTTCACCGCCGGCGTGTGCACGGTGAACGTGTGCATCGCCCCGGCCGGCACCGTGATGGACGCGCCCGGCCCGAGGTCGTGGATCTCGCCGTCGACGAGGACCGCCATCCGGCCGTGCAGCACGTAGTACGCCTTCGGCCACGGCGTCCCGTGCGGGGGCACCGCGGGCCCGCGCGGCGCGTCGACCTCGAACAGCTCGTAGGCGCCCGTGTGCTCGGCCCCGGCCTTCACGGTGATGATCGCGTCGGGCGAGTGCAGCTCCTGGCCCTCGCCCGCGGTGCTGGTGTGCGTTTTCATGCCGCCAGCCAACGACGCGCCACCCACCCGGGCCATCCCGGAAATGTGGGATACCCGCGGCCGCCGCCGCGGGCGCATACTGCCGGGCATGTGGGAGGGCCGGGCACACGGCGCCCGACGCGACATCGCGGCACTCGCCGAGGCGGGCCTCGGTGTCGCGGACCTGCACGCGGCCGCCATCGAGGTGGTCGGCCGCGTCGTGCCCACCGACCTGACCTGCTGGGCCTCGCTCGACCCGGACACCGTCGTCATCAGCTCGATGACCAGCGGCGCCGCCCGCATCCCGGCGCACTTCGAGCCGGTGCTCGCCGCCTGCGAGTACGACGGCACCGAGCCGCACACGTTCGCCGAGCTCGCCCGGCGCCCGTCGCCGGTGGCGCGGCTGTCCGACCTGCCCCGGCGAGACCGCGAGCGCAGCAGCCGAGTCAACGACGTGTGGCGCCCGCTCGGACTGCACCACGAGCTGCGCGTGGTCTTCCGCGTCGACGGCGTGTGCTGGGGCGCGGCCGGGATGGTCCGCGCGACCGACTTCACCGACCGCGAGGCCGAGTTCCTCACGGCCGTGGCGCCGGCACTGGCCTGCGCGACCCGCGTCGCCGCTCGCGCGGGCGGCGGTGGGCCCGAGCGGCCGGCGATCGTCGTGGTCACCGCGGACGGCGAGCCCCGCGCGGCCACCGCCGCCGCGCGGGCATGGCGCGACGAACTCGACGACATCGCCCCCGGGCGGTTCGCGGTCATGGTGCGGGCGGTGGTCAGTGGCGCCCGGGCCGCGCCGTCCGGCACGTTCGGCGCCCGCATCCGCGATTCACGGGGCGGGTGGATCCTGCTGCGCGCCGCCCGGCTCGTCTCCGACGACGACGAAACCGTCGTGACCCTGGAACGCGCGAGCGGCGACGTGCTGGTGGACCTGCTGTTCGCGGCCTACGGCTTCACCCCGCGCGAACGCGAGATCTGCCGCGAGGTGCTCACCGGCTCGTCCACTGTGGACATCGCGGACGCGCTCGGGATCTCGGCGCACACGGTGCAGGACCACCTCAAGGCCGTCTTCGCCAAGGCCGGCGTGCGGAGCAGGGGAGAGCTGGCGGCCCGCCTCAGGGGCTAGCGCAATCCGCAGATTGAGATATGCTGTTCGGCTAGTGAAACCTACCGAAGTCGAGGTCTCATGATCGGTTCCGAGCGCAGCCCGGTCCTGTGCCCGGCTGAGAGCGTGACCACCGCGGTGAGCGAACTCGGCGAGTCGCCGCTGTGGGATCCGTCGGGCTTCCTGTACTGGGTCGACATCCCCGGCCTGCGGCTGCACAACGTCACGCCGTCCGGGTCGGGGGTGTCGGTCGGGCTGGACGTCCGGGTCAGCGCGGTCGAACTCGGCCCCGGCGACGACCTGCTGGCGGTCACCGAACGCGGCCTGGCGTGGCTGGACCCGCGCTCGGGCCGGACGTCGCCGGTCATCGAGCTGCCGCTGGAGCCGGGCGCGCGCATGAACGACGCCGCGATCGACCCGCGCGGCCGGTGCTGGGCCGGTTCGGCCACGCACGACAACCGGCGGATCGGCGCGTTGTTCTGCGTCGCGGGGCGCAGTGTGGCGGTCGCGGTGCGGGGGCTGGGGATGTCGAACGGCTTGGACTGGTCGCCCGACGGGCAGGTGCTGTACCACGTCGACACGGCGGCCGGGGAGATCGCGGCGTGGCGTTACCGCCCGGCCACCGGCGAGGTGTCAGGCCGCCGGGTGCTGCGGCACGTGTCGTCGCGGGTCGGGCTGCCGGACGGGCTGACGGTCGACGCGGAAGGCGGGTTGTGGGTGGCGATCTGGGGCGCCGGCCAGGTGTGGCGGCTGGACCCGGTGTCCGGGGAGCGCCTGATGACGGTCGACGTGCCGGCGGCGTGCCCGACGAGCTGCGTGTTCGGCGGGCCGGACCTGGACGTGCTGTACGTGACGAGCGCCCGCCAGGACGGCGACGGCGGTCTGCTGTACCGGGCGGAGGTGGGTGTGCGCGGCATGCCGCCGCGCCGGTTCGTGGAGGGTTTCTGACGGAGGCGCCAGCGCGGAGACGGCGGTCGAGACGGGGCCGCCGCCCCCGCCGGGCTGCTCCGGGCCGGCGGCGCGGGCCGGCCCGGAGCAGCCCTGACGTGCCACTCGGGGTAAAGCCGGGCGATGGTCGCCCCGGGCGGCCCTTGACGTGCCACCTGTGGCGGAGGTGGGCAAACCGCCGGGCCGGAGCAGCAGCCTGTGGCGTGCCAGGGCCAGGCCGACCCGGCGGCGGCCCGTGGCGTGCCAGCCGTGGTGGGGCTGGGTGTTGGTCGGGCGGGGTCGCCCCGGGGGCGGCCGGTGGGGTGCCGCCCATGGTGGTGCGGGGCGCCCCGGGGCGGCCCTTGGTGTGCCGCCGCTCGTGGTCGAGCCGGGGTGGCGGGAGGAAGCGGCGCAGAATCAGCGGTCCAGGCAGGGCCGCTTCGGGTCGAAGGTCCAGCCCTTCACCAGGTACTGCATCGCCGCCGCGTCGTCGCGGGTGCCCAGGCCGTGGCGGCGGTACCGCTCGTGCGCCTGTTCCACCTGGTCCCAGTCCAGCTCCACCCCGAGCCCCGGCCGCTGCGGCACCTCGATCTCGCCGTCTTTGATGCGCAGCGGGTCCGTCGTCAGGCGCTGCCCGTCCTGCCAGATCCAGTGCGTGTCGATCGCCGTGATGTCGCCCGGCGCGGCCGCCGCCACGTGGGTGAACATCGCCAGGGACACGTCGAAGTGGTTGTTCGAGTGCGAACCCCACGTCAGGCCCCACGCGTCGCACAGCTGCGCCACCCGCACCGAGCCCGCCATCGTCCAGAAGTGCGGGTCCGCCAGCGGGATGTCCACCGCGTCCATCCGCACCGCGTGCCCCAGCTGCCGCCAGTCCGTGGCGATCATGTTCGTCGCGGTGCGCAGGCCGGTCGCGCGCCGGAACTCTGCCATCGTCTCCCGGCCCGAGTAGCCGCCCTCCGCGCCGCACGGGTCCTCGGCGTAGGACAGCACGTCCCGCAGCGACCGGCCGACCCGGATCGCGTCCGCGAGCAGCCACCCGCCGTTGGGGTCCAGCGTGATCCGCGCCTCCGGGAACCGCTCGGCGAGCGCCCGCACCGCCTCCGCCTCCTCCTCGGCGGGCAGCACCCCGCCCTTCAGCTTGAAGTCCCGGAACCCGTACCGCGCCTGCGCCGCCTCCGCCAGCCGCACCACGGCCTCCGGCGTCAGCGCCTCCTCGTCCCGCACCCGGAACCACCCGTCACCGGACCCACCGCGGTACGGCAGGTCGGTCCGCGTCCGGTCGCCCACGTAGAACAGGTAACCCAGCACCGGCACCCGGTCCCGCTGCCGCCCCTCGCCCAGCAGGTCCGCCACCGGCACCTCCAGGTGCTGCCCGAGCAGGTCCAGCAGCGCGGCCTCCAGCGCCGTCACCGCGTGAATCGTCACGCGCAGGTCGAACGTCTGCGCGCCGCGGCCGCCGGCGTCGCGGTCGGCGAACCGGCGCCGCACCTCGCCCAGCACCGCGTGGTGGCGGCTCACCGGCCGCCGCACCACCAGCGGCACGCAATCCTCCAAAGTGGACCGGATGCGCTCGCCGCCGGGCACCTCGCCGACCCCGGTGCGGCCCGCGGAATCGGTGAGCACCACCAGGTTCCGGGTGAAGAACGGCGCGTGCGCGCCGCTGAGGTTGAGCAGCATGCTGTCCTGGCCCGCGACGGGCACCACCCGCATCGCGGTCACCACGGGAACGGTCATCTCGAAGCCTTCCTAGTCGCGCGAGAGCTCGCCGTCGATCCTGCGCCACACGCCTTCCGGGTTGCCGTCCCGCAGCACCGGCGGCAGCAGCGCGGCCGGCACGTCCTGGTAGGCCACCGGGCGCAGGAACCGCTCGATCGCGAGCGAACCGACCGAGGTGGTGCGGGAGTCGGACGTCGCCGGGAACGGGCCGCCGTGCACCATCGCGTGCCCGACCTCGACACCGGTGGGCCAGCCGTTGAACAGGATCCGCCCGGCCTTGCGCTCCAGCACCGGCAGCAGCGCGGCGGCCAGCGGCTCGTCGGACTCCACCGCGTGCACGGTCGCCGTCAGCTGCCCCTCCAGCGCCCGCAGCACGCCGAGCAGCTCGGCCTGGTCGGCGCACCGCACCACCAGGGAGGTCGCGCCGAACACCTCCTCCTGCAGCTCGGACGTGAACCGCGAGCCGTCCACGGCCAGCAGTGCCGCGCCACCACAAGCGGCCGACGAACCCGCCTCGCCGCGCGCCAGCTCGACGACACCGGGACGACCGGCCAACCGGTCCCGTGCGCCGGCGTACGCACCGGCGATGCCGAGCGTCAGCATCGTCCCGCCCGCGTCGCCCCGCACGGCCTCGGCCGCCGCGGTGACGAACTCGTCCAGCCCTGGCCCCTCGACCGCCAGGACCAGACCGGGGTTGGTGCAGAACTGGCCCGCGCCCAGCGTCAGCGACCCGACGAACGCCGTGCCCAGCTCGGCACCGCGCGAAGCCAGCGCACCCGGCAGCAGCACCACCGGGTTCACGCTGCTCATCTCCGCGTACACCGGGATCGGCTGCGGCCGCGAGGCCGCAGCGGCGGCCAGCGCCAGCCCCGCGCCCCGCGATCCGGTGAAGCCGACCGCCTGGATGCGCGGATCGGTCACCAGCATCGTGCCCAGCTCCGGCCCGTCGCCGACGAGCAGCGAGAACACGCCTTCGGGCAGCCCGCACGCCACCACCGCCGCCCGGACCGCGGACGCGACCAGCTCCGACGTGCCGAGGTGCGCGTCGTGCGCCTTGACCACCACCGGGCAGCCCGCGGCCAGCGCGGACGCCGTGTCGCCACCGGCGACGGAGAACGCCAGCGGGAAGTTGCTCGCGCCGAACACCGCGACCGGTCCGAGCGGCACCCGCCGCTGCCGGATGTCCGCGCGCGGCAGGGGAGTGCGGTCCGGCTGGGCCGGGTCGATGCGCGCGCCGTGCCAGCTGCCCTCGCGCAGTGTCGCGGCGAACAGCCGCAGCTGCCCGGTGGTGCGGCCGACCTCGCCGGTCAGCCGCGCCTGCGGCAGGCCCGACTCTCGCACCGCCCGGTCGACGATCGGTTCAGCGAGTGCGGTGATCTCGTCCGCGATCCGCTCCAGGAACGCCGCCCGCGTCGCCGAGTCGGTGGCGCGGTAGACGTCGAACGCGTCCTCGGCCAGCGCCGCCGCGCGCGCGACCTCCGCCGCGCCGCCGTAGCGGTAGCCGGGCGCCAGCTCCTCGCCGGTGCGCGGGTCGCGGGAGAACACCTCCTTGCCGGAGCCGCTCACCCGTGCCGCGCCGATGAACATCTCGCCGGTCAGCATCAGGCCAGCCCCTCGATCAACTCGGTCAGGGTGGCCAGCTCGTCCGGCGCGAGGTCGGTCAGCGGCGGGCGGACCGGGCCTGCCGGGTGGCCGGTCGCGGTCATGCCCGCCTTGACGATGCTCACCGCGTACCCGGCCTTCCGGTTGCGGATCTCGACGTAGGGCAGGACGAACTCCTTCAGCATGCGCCGCACGTCGTCGCGCCGCTCGGCGCGCACCGCGGCGTAGAAGGCGAGCGCGAACTCGGGCACGAAGTTGAAGATCGCCGACGAGTAGGTCGTGACCCCCAGCTCCAGGTAGGGCAGCGCGAACGTCTCGGCGGTGGGCAGCCCGCCGATGTAGGTGAGCCGGTCGCCGAGCCGCGCGTGGATCTTCGTGATGGCCTCGACGTCGCCGACGCCGTCCTTGTAGCCGACCAGGTTCGGGCAGCTCTCCGCCAGGTCGGCCACGGTCTCCGCGGTGTACTTCGCGTTGGCCCTGCTGTAGACGATCACACCGAGCGAGGTGGCCGCGCAGACCGCGCGCACGTGCGCGGCGAGGCCGTCCTGGGGCGCCTCGGTGAGGTAGGGCGGGAACAGCAGGAGGCCGTCCGCACCGGCCCGCTCGGCGGCGCGGGCGAACTCGACCGCGGCCGCGGTGCTCTGCCCGGCCGGGGCGACGATCGGCGTGTCCTCCGGGGCGCTCGCCACCGCGGCCCGCACCACACGGTCCACTTCGGACGGGGTGAGCGAGAAGAACTCCCCGGTCCCGCCCGCCGCGAACAGCCCGGCCACTTCGTACTTGCCCAGCCGGGCGATGTTGTCGCGGTAGGCGGGCTCGTCGAAGTTCAGCTCGCGGTCGAAGTGCGTGACCGGGAACGACAGCAGGCCTGAGCCCAGCCGCCGGGCGAGCTCGGTCGGGGTGAACGTCATGACTTGTCTCCAGCGGTTTCTCGGAGGGTTACCGGGGGCGCCACGACGCGGTCGCGGCGCAGGAACAGCACGAGGACGGCGGCGGCCAGGCACGCGGCGGCCAGGGCGTACAGGCCCCAGGTCACCTCGCCGGTCGCCTCCTTGATCAGGCCGAAGCCGTAGGGCGCGACGAACCCGCCGAGGTTGCCGAGCGAGTTGATGATCGCCACCGCGGACGCCAGCGCCAGCGGGTGCACGCTGCCCTGCGGGATGGTCCAGAACAGCGGGCTGGCGCTCTTGAAGCCCATCGCCGCGACGCACAAGAACACCAGCGCGAGCACGGGGGACACCACCGCCGCGAGGTAGGTGCCCGCCGCGGCGACGACGAGCGCGCCGACCAGCAGCGGCTTGCTGCGGCCCAGCCGGTCCGAGGCGCGCCCGGTGAAGTACATCGCGACCACCGCGCAGATCCACGGCAGCGACGACAGCAGCCCGACGGTGATGTCGTTGGTGCCCTCGATGCGGCGGACGATGTTCGGCAGCCAGAACGTGTTCGCGTAGATGGACAGCTGGATCGCGAAGTAGATCACGCAGAAGACCAGGATCTGCGGCTGCACCAGCAGGCGCCAGCGCGACACCCGGCCGGTGGCGGTGGACCGGCGCGCCTCGTCCTCCTGCTCGATGGCCGCGGCCAGTGCGTGCTGCTCCGGCCCGGTCAGCCACTTCGCGTCGGTGATCCGGCTGTCCAGCCGGGTGTAGGCGATCAGGCCTACCACGACCGACAGCAGGCCCTCCAGCCCGAACAGCCACTGCCAGCCCGCCGCGCCGAGGAAGCCGTGCAGCGACAGCAGCGGCCCGGACAGCGGACCGGACAACGCGGCGGCGATCGACGAGCCCGCCACGAACAACGCGGTGGCCCGGCCGCGGTGCGACGAGGGCAGCCAGCGGGAGAAGAAGTAGATGATGGCGGGGAAGAACCCGGCTTCGGCGGCGCCGAGCAGGAAGCGCAGCACGTAGAACGACGCCGGCCCCTGGACGAACGCCATCGCGGCGGACACCAGGCCCCAGCTGACCATGATCCGGGTCAGCCAGATCTTCGGCCCGTAGCGCTCCATCAGCATGTTGCTGGGCAGTTCGAAGATCGCGTAGGCGATGAAGAACAGGCCGGCGCCGAGGCCGTAGGCGGCCGCGCCGATGCCGACGTCGGCTTCGAGGTGCTCCTGGGCGTACCCGATGTTCGAGCGGTTGAGCTGGTTGCAGATCAGCATCACGACGAACAGCGGGACCACGCGGCGGAAGACCTTGCCGACCGCGGTGTCCAGCGGACCGCTGGCGGGGAGGGAGGACATCGGTGACCTCTCGGGGGAACGGGGGTGTCCGGCTCCCCGACGGTAGGTGCCCGCAGCGATACCAGTCCAACACCGTTCTTGCATCCGGTGATACCTTCCCGGCATGGAGTTCTCGTTCGGCCAGCTCGAGGGCTTCGTCGCCGTCGCCGAGGAGCGTCATTTCGGCCGCGCCGCCGAGCGCCTGTCCATGACCCAGCCCCCGCTGAGCCGCCAGATCCAGAAGCTGGAGCGGGCGGTCGGCGCGCAGCTGCTGGACCGGGACAGCCGCGGTGTGCGGCTCACCGCCGCCGGGGAGGCGTTCCTGGTCGACGCGCGGCGGCTGCTCGCGCTCGCCGGGCGCGCCCCCGACCTGGCACGGCGCATCGCCGCGGGCCGGGCAGGCTCGATCCGCATCGGCTTCACCGGGGCCTCGGCCTTCGGGGTGCTCGGCCGCGTGCTCAACACGATCGCCGGGCAGTTGCCGGACCTGCGCGTGGAACTGTCCGAAATGGTCACCGGGGAACAGGTCGCCGCGCTGGCCAACGGCGAGATCGACCTCGGGCTGGCGCGCCCGCCGTTCGACACCGCGACCTTCGCCTCGCGCCCGCTGCACCGCGAACGGCTCGTGCTGTGCGTGCCGGCCCGGCACCGGCTGGCCGGCACCGGGCCGGTGCCCGCAGCCGAACTCGCCAGGGAGCCGCTGATCATGCACTCGCCGGTCAAGGCGCGGTACTTCTACGACCTGATCGTCCGGTTGATCCCGGTCGCGCACCGCAACGTCGTCCACGAGGTCAGCCAGATCCAGACGATGATCTGGCTCGTCGCGGCCGGGCGCGGCATCGCGTTCGTGCCGGAATCGGCCACCCGCATGCAGATCGAGGGGGTGGCGTGGGCCGAGATCGACGGCCTCCCGGACCAGCCCGTCGAGCTGAACCTGTTGTGGTCGCGCGAATCGACGAACCCGGCGCTGAGCACCGTGCTGGCGGTGCTGGAGTGAGCGATACCGTCCGGGTATCGCGCCATGTCCAAACAGTCTTGGACGGGCATCAGTGAGCCGCCCTAACCTCCTGACACGCTCCAACGCAGGAGGACGACGATGTCGGAAACCGAGACGGCGCCGGCGGTGGCGAGCACCGCGACCGGACGCCGCCGCATTCCCACCAGGTACCTGGTTCTCACCCTGATCTTCATCATCACCGCGATCAACTACGCCGACCGCAGCAGCCTGTCGATCACCGGCAGCAGCATCTCGGCCGAGCTCGGCTTCAGCACGGTCCAGCTCGGCTACATCTTCTCCGCCTTCAGCTGGGCGTACGTGCTCGGGCAGCTGCCCGGCGGCGTGCTGCTGGACCGCTTCGGCGCACGCCGGATCTACGCGCTCAGCCTCGCGCTGTGGACGGTCGTGACCGCCGCCATCAGCCTGGTCGGCCTGATCACCACGCCGGTGCTGGTCGCGGTCACCATCGTGTTCGCGCTCCGGCTGCTGCTGGGCGTGTTCGAGTCGCCGGCGTTCCCGGCGAACGCGCGCGTGGCGACCACCTGGTTCCCGACCGCCGAGCGCGGACGCGCCACCGCGGTGTTCAACTCCGCGCAGTACTTCGCGACCGCGTTGTTCGCCCCGGTGATGGGGTGGATCACGCACGAGTTCGGCTGGCGCTGGGTGTTCGTCATGCTCGGCGTGCTCGGGCTGACGCTCGCCGTGGTGTGGTCGCGCTGGATGGACTCGCCGCGCCACCACCGCCGCGTGACCGCCGCCGAACTGGACACCATGACCACCGGCGGCGCGCTGGTCGACCTCGACGACGCGCGCACCCGGGCCGAACAACGCGCCCCGCTGGACCGGCGCACGATCGCGAAGATCTTCTCCACGCGGCCGCTGTGGGGCGTCTACATCTCGCAGTACGCGGTCAACGCGCTCACCTACTTCTTCATCACGTGGTTCCCGGTCTACCTGGTCGAGGGGCGCGGGCTGTCGTTGCTGGAGGTCGGTTTCGTCGCCGCGCTGCCGGCGCTGTGCGGGTTCGCCGGCGGACTGGCGGGCGGGTTCGTCTCGGACGCCCTGCTGCGCCGCGGGGCCTCGCTCACCGCGGCGCGCAAGATCCCGTCCGTGACCGGGATGGCGCTGGCCACCAGCATCGCCCTGTGCAGCCTGACCGACAGCAGCGCGCTGATCGTCGCGATCATGACGCTGGCGTTCTTCGGCAAGGGGCTCGGCGCGCTCGGCTGGGCGATCACCACCGACATCGCGCCGCCGCAGGCGACCAGCTTCGTCGGCTCCACGATGAACGCCTTCGGCAACGCGGCGGGCATCGTCACGCCGATCGTCATCGGCTACACCGTGCAGGCCACCGGTTCCTTCGACACCGCGCTGTGGTTCGTCGCCGCGCACGGTGTCCTCGCCCTCATCGGGTTCGCCGTGATGGGCAAGATCAAGCGCATCGAGTTCGACACCAGGGAGCAGACCGCATGAGCGCCACCCTCGACCGCGTCAGCCGCGTCCGGATCTCGTCCGTGACGCTGCCGCTGGCGACCCCGATCAGCGACGCGAAGGTCCTCACCGGGCGGCAGAAGCCGATGACCGAGGTGGCGATGCTGTTCGCCGAGATCACCACCGAGAACGGTTTGGAGGGCGTCGGGTTCAGCTATTCGAAGCGGGCGGGCGGCCCCGGCCAGTTCGCGCACGCCCGTGAGATCGCGCCGGTGCTGCTCGGCGAGGATCCCAGTGACATCGCCAAGATCTGGGACAAGCTGGTGTGGGCGGGCGCGTCGGTCGGGCGCAGTGGTCTGTCCGTGCAGGCGATCGCGGCGTTCGACGTCGCGCTGTGGGATCTCAAGGCCAAGCGGGCCGGTCTGCCGCTGGCGAAACTGCTCGGCGCGCACCGGGATTCGGTGCGCTGCTACAACACCTCCGGCGGGTTCCTGCACGTGCCGATCGAGGAGGTCGTCGAGCGCGCCGCCGAGTCGGTCGATCGGGGCATCGGCGGCATCAAGATCAAGGTGGGCCACCCGTCGCACGAGGTCGACCTGGCCAGGGTGACGGCGGTGCGCGAGAAGATCGGCGACGTCCCGCTGATGGTCGACGCCAACCAGCAGTGGGACCGCGCGGCGGCGCGGCGCATGTGCCGCGCGCTGGAGCCGCTGGACCTGGTGTGGATCGAGGAACCGCTGGACGCCTACGACTTCGAGGGGCACGCGCAGTTGTCGGCGGCGTTCGACACGCCGATCGCGACCGGCGAGATGCTCGCGAGCGCGGGGGAGCACGCCGAGCTGATCCGGGCCCGCGGCGCGGACATCGTGCAGCCGGACGCGCCGCGCGTCGGCGGCATCACCCAGTTCCTCAAGGTCATGGCGCTGGCCGACCACGCGCACCTCGGGCTGGCGCCGCACTTCGCGATGGAGGTCCACATCCACCTGGCGGCCGCCTACCCGCGCGAGCCGTGGGTCGAGCACTTCGAATGGCTGGACCCGCTGTTCGACGAGCACCTGGAGATCTCCGGCGGGCGCATGCACCTCTCCGGCCGCCCCGGGCTGGGCGTGACGATCAGCGAGCAGGCCCGCGCGTGGACGGTGGCGCGCGACGAGGTTCGCGTCTAGCGGGCCGGCTCCGTCGCCCAGGCGGTCACCGTGATCTCGCCCGTCGTGCCCAGGTCCGCTGTCGCGGCGCTTCGCCGGGCTTCGACGCCACGGTGAGCGCCGAGCCGGTCACGACGTCGCCGTCGGTCACCGTGTTCGCCCAGGACACCACCGTCACCAGGGACTTTCCGGGCGCCAGCGCGAAGGTTCCCGGCCCGGGGTCGATCGCCATGTACGACGAGCCGCGCTCCACCCGGACGTCCAGCACCTCGCCCTCCGGGCCGAGGACCTGGACGTCCGGGTAGCCGGACACGGCACGCGCCGCCGTGCCGCAGTTCGTCAGCGTCAGCACGACGGCCCGGTGCCCGAGCGCCGGCTCCACCGGCCCGCTCTCGTACCGGGCGCAGTCCGCGGGCGGCGCGGGTGGGGGCGGCGACGGCGACGAGCACGCCGCCACCCCGAACAGCAGAACGGGCACCACGAACCGGAATCCCCCCATGCGGGGCAGGTTACCGCTCGAACGCGCCGATCGGTCCGGCGAGCCCGGCCTTCACGCCGCGGCTCAGCTCGTCGCCCAGAACCTCCTCCTGACCGCTCTCCACGGCGTCCAGCACCTGCCGCGCGAGGTCCTCCGGCGCCACCTTCGGCCCGTCGACGTGCGCGGCCATGTCGGTGTCCATGTACCCGACGTGCACCCCGACCACCAGCGTGCCCTGCCCGCGCAGTTCCCAGCGGGCGGAGTTGGTGAACGACCACGCGGCCGCCTTCGCCGCGCTGTAGTCCGCGGCCGCCGGCAGCGCCACCCAGGACAGCACCGACAGCACGTTGACCAGCGCGCCGCCGCCGTTGCGGCCGAGGACCGGCGCGAACGCACGCGAGACGTGGACCGGGCCGAAGAAGTTGGTCTCCAGCACCTTCCGGGCCGCGTCCAGGTCCGGCGCGGTCAGCAGCGAGCCGTTGCTGCCGACCCCCGCGTTGTTGATCACCAGCGTGGCGTCGCCCGCGAGCTCCGCCGCCGCCGCGACCGACGCGGGGTCGGTGACGTCGAGCCGGACCGGCGTCAGCCGCGGATCGGTGATGCTCTCCGGGTTTCGGGCCGCCGCGTAGACGGTCTTCGCGCCGCGGTCGAGGAGAGCTGTCGTGAGCACGCGGCCGAGACCGCGGTTGGCGCCCGTCACGAGCGCGATCGAACCGGCGATTTCCACTGTCCTCAAATCCTTTCGATGATGGTCGCGTTGGCCGTGCCGCCGGCCTCGCACATGGTCTGCAGGCCGAACCGGCCGCCGGTGCGCTCCAGCACCCCGAGCAGGGTGGTGGCCAGCCGCGCGCCGCTCGCGCCCAGCGGGTGCCCGATCGCGATCGCGCCGCCGTCGACGTTGACCTTCGCCGGATCGGCGCCGGTCTCGGCGAGCCAGGCGAGCACGACCGAGGAGAACGCCTCGTTGACCTCGAACGCGTCGATGTCCGAAACAGACAGTCCGGCGCGCGCGAGCACCTTCGCGGTGGCCGGGATGATGCCGGTCAGCATGTAGATCGGGTCGTCGCCGGTGACCGTCGCGGTGTGGATCCGCGCCCGCGGCCGCCACCCGCGCTGCCGTGCGATCTCGCTGGTGGTGAGCACGAGAGCGGCCGCGCCGTCGTTGACCGGGCTGGAGTTGCCCGCGGTGACCTTCCAGTCGATCTCGCCGAACCGCGCGGTCCAGTGCTCGTGCGCGAACGCCGGGCGCAACCCGGCCAGCACCTCCAGGCTGGTCCCGGGCCGGATGGTTTCGTCGACGTCCAGCTGCGTGACCGTGCCGTCGGCGGCGGTGACCTTCAGCGGCGCGACCTGGCCCGCGAAGTGGCCGTCACGCCACGCGGCGGCCGCCCGCTCGTGGCTGGTGACCGCGAACTCGTCCAGCTGCGTGCGGGACAGGTTCCACTTGCGGGCGATCAGCTCGGCCGCCACGCCCTGCGGGATGAGCCCGCCGGGGTAGCGCTTCTCGACCGATGGGCCCCACACGTCGGCCCGCACGCCGTCGACGTTGGCCGAGCTGCCGATCGGCACGTGGCTCATCGACTCGACACCGGAGGCGAGGACGATGTCGTAGGCGCCCGCGACGATCCCCTGCGCGGCGAAGCTGAGCGCCTGCTGGCTGCTGCCGCACTGGCGGTCGACGGTGACGCCGGCGACCGATTCGGGGAAGCCCGCGGCCAGCGCCGCGAACCGGGTGGTGTTCCCGCTCTGCTCGCCGACCTGGCCGACGGCGCCGCCGATGACGTCGTCCACTTCGGACGGATCGAGTCCCGGCACGCGTTCCACGGCGCTGCGCAGCACGTGGGCGTGCAGCTCGACGGGGTGCACCGCGGCGTAGGCGCCGGTCGGCTTGCCCTTGGCGACGGGGGTGCGGACGGCCTCGACGATGACGGCGTCCCTCATGGTGTGCTCCCTTCTGCGGACCGATCGGTCCCGGACCGGTCGGTCCGAGCATGCGCCGCTGATCACAGGCCTGTCAACGGCGCACGGACCGATCGGTCCGTTATCCTCGACACATGGCACGCACGGCAGCACCGGGAACGCGGGAGCGGATCCTCGACGTGGCGACCGCACTCTTCTACACCGAGGGGATCCGCGCGGTCGGGATGAGCCGGATCATCGGCGAGGTCGGCTGCGGGAAGAACCTGCTCTACGCGCACTTCCCCAGCAAGACCGACCTGGTCGCGGCCTACCTCGGCCGGTTCCGGGAGTGGCGGGACCGCACCGAGGCCGCGGCGCTGCGCGACGCGGGCGACGACCCGGCCGACCGGCTGGTGGCGCTGGTCGCGGAGGTCGCCGGGCGGATGCGGCGGCCGGACTTCCGCGGCTGCCCGTTCCGCAACCTGCTCACCGAGTTCCCGGCCGGTGACGAGCAGCCGGAGCGGATGGCGCGCGAGTACCTGGAGCAGACGCGCGAGCTGGTCGGCCGCCTGGCGCGGGAGACCGGCGTGGCCGATCCGGAGGGCCTGGCGGACCGGGTGTGGCTGATCATCGACGGGCTGTACGCGAGCGGGTTCCGGGAGCGGGCCGCCGACGTCGCGCCGGAGATGGTGCGGGAGGCCATCGCGGCGGCCCGGTGAGGGACGGAAGTCCCCGCCGCCGGTGACCATGGCCCGCTGTCGTGGCGGGCGCGCTCGCCTAGCGTCGGTTCCGGACCGATCTGGTGGAGGAACTGATGGACAGCAACGCGATCGTCGTCGGCGTGGACGGCTCGGACGAGGCGGACCGGGCGCTGCGCTGGGCGGCGCGCACGGCCGCGCGGCGCCACGAGCCGCTGCACATCGTGCACGGGTTCGCCCCGATGGCCGGCTTCTACGGCGCTGGGCTGCCGGTGCTGCACGAGGCCTACGAAGCGTTCGTGAAGGCGGCCGACGACCTGCTCGCCGCCGCCGTGCGCACCGCGCGGGAGATCGGCGGGCCCGAGCTGACGGTCACCGCCGGGAAGCTGCAGGAAGCCGGTCCGGTCGCGTTGATCGAGGCCTCCCGCACGGCCCGCACGGTGGTGCTGGGCTGTTCCGGCACCGGCGGTTTCACCGGGATGGTGGTGGGCTCGACGACCGTCGAGGTCGCCGCGCACGCCCGCTGCCCGGTGGTGGTGGTCCGCGGCCGGGACGAGGCGACGGGGCCGGTGGTGGCGGGCGTCGACGGCAGCGCCACCAGCGAACGCGCGCTCGCCACGGCGTTCGAGGAGGCGTCCTGGCGCGGTGTGCCGCTGGTCGCGGTGCACGTGTGGGCCGACGCCGACGTCGCGGGGCATCCGGGCACGGTGCCGTTCCTGGTCGACTGGCCCGAGATCGAGCAGGACGCGCAGCGGCTGCTGGCCGAGCAGCTGGCGGGGTGGCAGGAGAAGTACCCGGACGTGGTCGTGGAGCGGGTCGTCGCGCGGGACCGGCCGCGGCACCAGCTGCTCAGCTGGAGCACGCGGGCGCAGCTGGTCGTGGTCGGCAGCCGCGGCCGGGGCGGGTTCCGCGGCCTGCTGCTGGGATCGACCAGCCAGGCGCTCGTCCACCACGCGCAGTGCCCGGTGATGATCGTGCGCCCGGACGCCGTATAACGACTTATATCCGGCGGCTCAGGAGCGCGTCGTCCGGACCGTCGAGGTCGGGCCGATGACGATCGGCGGCCTCGTGTCCTCAGTGGACGGGGTGTAGGTGCTCAGCGGCGGGCGGGGGTGCGGTTCCATCGCCCGCTGCCGGGCCACCTCGTCGCTGTCGGTTTCGCGGGTGGTCACCGCCGAGCGCGTGCGGCTCGTCGTGGTGCGGGTGCGTGTGGTGCTCACGGTGCTCGTTGCGGACGGCGCCGGGGTGACCTCCACGACGGGCGCGACCACGGTCGCCGGCGGCGGTGGCGCGACGGTCGTGGCGGCCGGGCGCGCG
>NZ_JBEXTZ010000139.1:0-16421 GCF_040614195.1 Amycolatopsis sp. NPDC006125 | reverse complement strand
GCCCAGCGCATGTACCTCGCCGAAAAGACCATCAAGAACTACGTCTCCCGGCTACTGGCCAAACTCGGACTCGAACGCCGCACCCAGGCCGCCGTCCTCGCCGCCAAACTCCGCACCGGCGAGCACGCCGACGCACCCCGGCCCGGGGCGCCCGTAGTGCGCTGACAGACCACCCGCGAGGGCGAGGGGGAAGGGCCTCCGGCGATCCGCCGGAGGCCCTTTTTACTGCTCAGTTCAGCTCACGCGGCCGACGTGCGCGTCCACTTCGGATGGCCGGTGACCGGCGGTCCGCTTGGCCGGGATGATCACGACCGGGCAGTGCGCGTGGCGCAGGCACTGCGCCCCGACAGAACCGAGCAGCGCCCGGGACAGCCTGCCGTAGCCGTGGCTGCCGAGAACGAGCATCGCGGCGTCCGACGACACCGACAGCAGCATCCGCACCGGGTCGCCCTCCACGATCTCGCGCTGCACCGGGACGTCGGGGGCGCCGGTGTGCACGCGGTCGATCAGCTCGTCGAGTGCGTGCCGGTGCGCCGCGCGGACCGCCTCGGCGGTCTCGCCGCCGCCGGCGTAGCTCCAGACGTTGACCGCCACCACGTCCCGCCCGGCCGACGCGGCCTCGGTGATCGCCCAGCGCAGCGCCTCCGCACTGCCGGCCGAACCGTCCACTCCCACCACGATCGATGCCATCACGTCGTCCTTCCGCACGCCGTTTCCGCCGCGTCCAGGGTCGTGCGGCGCCGGGGACGGCAGGAAGGGCCGTTGGTCCCCGCCACGCGGGCATCCCGGCCCTGCCCGCCACGCCTGGCCTGAGCTGCACTGGAGGCATGACATTTCCCGACGACTACACCGTGAACGCGGCACTGGCACTGGCCGTGCGCGCGCCGTCGGTGCACAACACCCAGCCCTGGCGGTGGCGGATCGGCGACCGCACCGTCCACCTCTACGCCGACCCGTCCCGGCAGCTGCCGGAGACCGACCCGGACGGCCGCGACCTGCTGCTCAGCTGCGGCGCGGCGCTGCACCACCTGCGGGTGGGTTTCGCGGCGCTGGGCTGGCGCGCCGAGGTGCACCGGTTGCCCAACCCGGCCGAGCCCGGCCACCTCGCCGCCGTCGAGCTGCACCGCCACGAACCGGGGCTGGAGGAGATCGCCCTGGCCGCGGCCATCCCGCGGCGGCGCACCGACCGGCGGCGGCACAGCTCCTGGCCGGTGCCCGACAGCCACATCGAAACCATGGCCGCGCGCGCCGCCGACGAGGGCGTCATCCTGCGCGAGGCCACCGGCTCGGCCCGCTACCACCTGGCGGAAGCGGTCTTCGAGGCGGCGCGCCGCCACGCGGCCGACCCCGCCTACCGGATGGAGCTGGCCGCGTGGAGCGGACGGCACTTCTCCACCGAGGGCGTGCCCGCGGTCAACGCCCCGGCGCCCGATCCCACGCCGGGCGCGCTGCCCGGCCGCCCGTTCGCCGATCCCCAGCTCGCGCAACCGCCCGGCACGAAGGGCGAGGACGACGAGACGGTGCTGCTGGTGCTGGGCACCGCGTCGGACGATCCGCTGTCCCGGCTGCGTGCTGGCGAGGCGACCAGCGCGGTCCTGCTGACCGCGACGAACCTCGGACTGGCCTCCTGCCCGCTGACCGAGCCGCTGGAGATCACCGGCACCCGGCAGCAGGTGCGCGACCGCGTCACCGGCGGCACCATGCCGCAGATGGTCCTGCGCGTCGGCTGGGCGCCCGTCAACGCCGACCCGCTACCCGCCACACCGCGCCGCCCGCTGGCCGAGGTCGTCACCCCGCTCAGCACGCAGTCCGCCACCTGAGGAACCGACCATCGAGTAGGGCGCCGGCCGCGTGGCCGGCGCCCTTCTCGTGCGGGGAGGGGAAATCCCACTCCTGCCGCCCCGCCGTTTCCGGGCAGCTGGAAGTGGGGCTCCTCCGGGGCGAAACAGCCCCCGCCACCCGCCACGAAGGGACGCCAGTCCACACGGCCGGCGTCCCCCTGCCGTCGCAGCGCGGCGCTAACGCCCCACCCGACGCGGCCAGTGTGAGGTCCGCCTCCGGGCTAACGGTCCTCCACATGAACACCCGCCACACAAGAAAACGCCGGCCACACGGGCCGGCGGTCCCTTCCGTCGCAGCGCGGCGCTACCGCCCGGCCTTGCCGTCCCCTGACGACTCGCCCGGCGCGGCCAGCGAGAAGTACGCCTCCTCCTCCTGGGCGAAGTGCAGGGTGAGCACGGCGTCCAGGCCGTAGAGGGTCGCGCGCAGGTCGTCGATCTGGTCGGGGCGCAGCCCATCCGGAGCCTCGGCGAGGTGCCGTCCCAGGCGCCGGGTCAGGCGGGTGATCTCGGCGTGCCCCCGGCTCATCGGCACGGTGCTCTCGGAACCGAGCATCCCGGCCAGCGCCGGGTAGAGCTGCGTCTCCTCGGCCAGTTCATGGGGCAGCAGCCGGTCGAGGAGCATCCGGTGGGCGCGCCGGACCGCGGCTTCGGCCTCGGGGCCGGCCCCCCGTGTCAGCGCGTCCGCGGCCTGCCGGACCGCGGCGCGCGCCGGGAGCAGTTCCTCGTGCTCGTGCGCGAAGCGGTGCAACAGGACGTCGGTGGCCGGCTCCGGCTTGGGCCGCCGCCACCACACGACCCGCAGCGCGTTCAGGATCACCACCACGTCGATGGCTTCCTGCACCACGGCACCGGCGACCGGGACCAGCAACCCGAACCCGGCGGCGACCATCGCCAGCGCCGACAGCGCGGTGCCGGCCGCCGCGCTCTGCACGGCCAACCTGCGCGCCCGGCGCGCGATCTCCACCGACTCCGCCAGCCGGTCGATGCGATCGTCCAGGATCACCGCGTCCGCGGCCTGCGCCGCGGCGGTGGAACCCCGCGAGCCGAGCGCGATGCCGACGTCGGCCGCGGCGAGGGCGGGTGCGTCGTTGAGGCCGTCGCCGACCATCACGGTCACCCCGGGGCCACGGCGGACGCGGGCGATCTTGTCCGCCGGGCTGGCCCCGGCCAGGACTTCGTCCAGGCCCAGCTGCTCACCCACCTCGCGCGCGTTGTCGACGCGATCGCCGGTCAGCAGCACCACGCGGTCGAGCCCGATGCCGCGCAGCCGCCGCAGCGTCCGCGCCGCGTCCGGCCGGATCCGGTCGCGGACCAGCAGCGCCGCGAGCAGCCGGTCGTCGCGCGCCACCCAGATCACGGTGGCCAGGTCGAGCCTGCCGCGCCGAGCCGCGGCCATCGCCCACTCCGGCAACGAGTCGTCCGGTGGCTTGCCGACGTGGACGACGCTGTCGCCGACCCGGCCGGAGGCGCCCCGGCCGGGCTCTTCCGTGACCTGCTCGGCGGCAGCGGGCTGGACACCGGCGCGCCGCGCGGCCCGGAGCACCGCTCCGGCCAGCACGTGCGGCGAGTACTGCTCCACGCCGGCCGCCAGCGCGAGCGCCTCGGCTGGGGTGGTGCCCGGCGCGCAGACGATGTCCAGGACCTGCGGGGCCCCCTCGGTGATCGTGCCGGTCTTGTCCAGCAACAGGGTCCGGGCGCGGCCGAGCAGTTCCAGGGCCGCGCCGCCCTTGACGACGACGCCGGCGCGGGAGGCGCTGGACATGCCGCCGGTGATCGCGATCGGGACCGCGAGGAGCAGCGGGCACGGGGTCGCGGTGACCAGCACGGCCACGGCGCGGTCCGGGTCGCCCGTGGCGATCCACGCGACGGCGGCGATGAGCAGCGCCGCGGGCAGGAACCAGACGGCGATGCGGTCCGCGAGCCGGGCGACCGGCGCGGACGACGCCGCGGCCTCCCTGGCGAGCCGGACCACACCGGCGTAGGTGCTCTGCTCGGCGCTCGACCGCGCCGTCAGGTCGGTCGCCGCGCCCGCGTTCACCACGCCGCTGCGGACGGCCTCACCGGCAGGCCGCGGGACCGGGAGCGGTTCCCCGGTGAGCGCCGATTCGTCGAAGACACCCGGTTCGAGCAGTTCCCCGTCCACCGGGACGATCTCCCCCGGCCGCACCACCACGCGGTCGCCGGGGCGGACCTCGTCCACCGGCACGGTGTCGAGCCGCCCGTCGCGGCGCAGGCGCGCCTGCCGTGGACTGCGCTGCAGGAGCGCCGAGAGGTCACGCCCGGCGCGGGCCCGCGCGGCCGACTCCAGGACCCGGCCGGTGGCGACCATGACCGCGATGACGGCGCCGGCCAGGTACTCGCCGACCGCGAGCGTGCCGGCCAGCGCGAGCACGGCGAGCACGTCGGCGCCCCAGCGACGGGCCCGCAGGTCCGCCGCGACCCAGACCAGCGTGGGCACCAGGGCGACCGCGGTGGCGCCGCCCCACAGCCCGTCCGCGACGCGGGGAGCGTTTAGCAGCCAGGCCAGCCCGCCGCCTGCCAGCAGCGCGGCGACCGCGCCGAGCAGCAGCGGTTCGCGCCGCGTCACGGGTACGGGTAGGTCGTCGGGGCGGTGCCGCGGACGATCGCCGACCCCGCGACGCCGCTGAGCGTGACCGTGACCGACAACCCGATGGCCAGGTTGAGGATCGCGGTGGCGAGGCGGGCGTCCAGCGCCGCCGACAGCCCGAGCGGGACCACCACCGCGATGGCGGTCAGCAGGACCATGATCCACCCGAAGAAGGCGCGGGCCCGCGGGGTGGTGAGGAGCAGCAGGTGCAGCAGCGCGGTCGCGGCCAGCGCGACCGCGGCGGACACCAGCGCGTAGGTCAGGGTGCTCGCGCCACCCCAGGTACCCGCCCGCCGCGGCGCGAGCACCGGGATGTCCAGCAGGCCGCGGGCGACGAGGATGCCGACGACGGCGACCAGTGCGGCGACGCACGCGCTCGCCGCACCACCGGCCCACAGGCGCCCCCCGAGCACCCGTGACGTGGCGCCGGTTCCAGGTTCGTTCATGTCAGCCTCCCACGGAATTTCGCATGCCGGTTTCCGGCGCCTCCCAGCGAACCGCTTGCGCCCTGCCCCGCGACGCGGCCGAGCGTCACCGATCGGCCGGACCAAAGTCCCTGTCGCAGGAACCCGCGAGCGCCTCCAGCGCGTGCCCGGCGCCGCGGGCGAACACGCCGACGTCCGGGCACGCGTCCCCGTCGCCCACCACCGCGATCGCCAGCTGCCCCGCGTAGGACAGGGCGCCGAGGCCGAGGGTGACGTTGCCGATCAGCGGCACGACCGGGAACAACTCCAGCACGCGCGCGTCGGCGAAGTAGAGGGGCTCCGGCGGGCCCGGCACGTTCGCGGCGTAGACGTTCGCCCACCGCTGCCGGTCCATCCGGCGCATGACCGCGCGCTGCACCGCGCTGACGCGGAACAGCGCACCGCCGCCCGCGGAACGCTGGTGCTTCTTGCGCTCCGCGGTCTCGGCGGCGATCAACTCAAGCCGCCGCACCGGATCGGCCACCCCGACGGGCAGCCGCACCAGCATCATGCCGCCGAAGTTGCCGCGGAGCCGGTCCCGCGGCTCCTGGTGCAGGGACACCGGCACGTAGGCGCGGAGCACCAGCGCGTCCACGGGCTCGCCCCGGGCGCGCAGGAGTTCCCGCAGCCCACCGGACATCGCCGCCATCAGCACGTCGTTGACCTTCGCGCCGTGCGCGGCGGCGATCCGCTTCGCGAGCGGCAGGTCGCCGCGGACGAGGGCGAACCGCCGTCCCGGGCCGATCGGCGTGTTCAGGCTCGTCCGCGGCGCCCGTTCCTCCGCCAGCAGCTCCCGGAACGCCGGCCACGCCTGGCGCAGCGCGGAAGCGGTAGCCGGCAGGTGGCCCGCCACGGACACGCCCCGGCGCACCTCCTGCCACCGGCGCCGCGTGTTGTCAGCCAGCAACCGCAGCGCCGTCGGCTCGGGTTCCGGTTCCGGCCAGGGCGCCGCGAGGGGGCGCACCTCGGGCCCAGGGTCGAAGAACGCGCCGAGCAGGGCGACCGCGGCGACCCCGTCGGCGATCGTGTGGTGGAGCCGGACGAACAGCCCGGTGCGGCCGCCGGCCAGCCCGGCCAGCAACCACATCTCCCACAGCGGACGGGACCGGTCCAGCCCGCGGCGCCGGATCCGCTCGACCGTGCCCAGGAGCTGCTCGTCGTCACCCGGGGCAGGCACCTCGGCCGCCCGGACGTGGTACTCCAGGTCCACTGTGGACGCGTCGGTCCAGTACGGCGGCCCCAGCCCGAACCGCGGGACCCGCAGGACCTGCCGCATCCGCCGGACCAGCGGGAGGCGCTTCCCGACGACCTCGCGTGCCAGGTCGAGCGGGAAGCGCCCCGCGGTCCGGTTCCCGTCCAGGACCGCCAGCACTCCGATGTCCTCCGGCCAGCCGAAGCCGTCCGGCCACAGCATGCCGAGATCCAGCGGGGACAGGCGTTCCACGTCGCGTCAGGACTCCGGCTGCGCGCCGACGGGACGCTGCGCGGCCCGGTGCACCGGCACCGCGATCAGGGCCACGCCACCGGCCAGCAACGCCAGTCCGACACCGATCAGGATCCAGCCGATGTCGTCGAGCGCGGGAACCGTGGCGCCGATCTCGGCCACGACGTTCACACCGGGTGAGCCGTCGGCGTTCATCACCACGACCGTCCAGTCGCCGCTGCGCATCGGCCACACCACCGTCTGGGTGCCGCCGCCGCTCGCCTGCGCCGTCCAGATGCCCGCGGTCTCCGGCGCCGGGAGGGTGCGGTTGCCCGGGTGCACGACGAACCGGTCGCTGGACCAGTCGGTCACCGTGACGTACTGGGCGCCGGCGAGGAAACCGGCCGCGGCGGCGGACGGCGCGACGCCGACGAACACCGGGGTCGCCGGGTCGGCCGCGGTCGCCCGCACCCGCACGTCGCCAACCAGGCGCTGGATGCCGCCCCAGTCGGCGGCCGTGCCGGCCAGCTCGATGTCCTCCGTGGCGATGGCGTAGCCGGAGGCGCTCAGGCTGTTCGAGGCCGACAGGTAGCCGTCGGCGTCCCGCTGCGCGCGGTCCGCCCACAGCAGCGTGCCGCCGCCGGTGAGCAAGCCCGTCGCGGTCAGGGCGAGCACCGCGCCGGTGATCACCGACGCCACCTTGCCGCCGGTCCAGCGGTGGGTCGCCGGCTGCCAGTGCTCGGGCGAGGACGGCTCGGTGACCGGACCCGCCGGGTCGTGCGCGCCCATGTCGAGGCGGAACGGCGGATAGGCGTCGGTCATCAGCGCGGCGTACGCGGCGACCCGCAGCACCCAGCGGTCCATCCCGAGCACGAAGTCGAAGACCGGCTTCGGGTAGCGGCCGCTGAACAGCAGCACGATCCCGGCCACCAGCACCAGGATGCCGACCAGGCCGCCGGCCGCCCAGGTGAACCCGCCGTCGTCGGTGTACCCGAACAGCCAGGCGCCGCCGCCGGCGAACAACCCGGCGATGATGTAGTGCGGGATGGCCAGCAGCCACCACTTCACCAGCACCAGCCCGCGGGACAGCCGCTCCGGGTAGTCGATCTCCAGCCGCGCCGGGTAGGCGGGCACGTCGGCGAGCGTGAACGGCGGGTAGGCGTCGGTGCCGAGCGCGCTGTAGGAGTAGAACTGCACGCGCCACGACCAGCGCAGCACGCCGACGTTGAAGTCGAAGATCGCTCGCGGGTAGCGGCCGGTCACCAGGATCGCGAAAAACGCGACCACGGTGAGCACGAAGAAACCGAGCCACAGGAAGGAAAGCACCACCAGGTGCGGGATGACCAGCAGCCACTTCACCAGCCACAGCCACCGGGACAGCCCGGTGCCGAGGTTCCCCTCGACCCGGACCGGGTAGGTCATGCGGACGTCCATCGGACACCTCCGGCAGAAGAATCGGTCGAAAGCCCAGGCTGCGCGCGGGGGTGGCGTGGTCACCAGGCACGAAGGTCCCGGGTCCCGGGGCATTCCGGCCCCGCCGGGCGGTGGTCAGGAGCGGGCGCGCTCCAGCAGCACCCGCCGCTCGGCGGAGGCGATCGCGGTCCGGGCGGCGGGCACGGCGTCCGGGTTGACCGAGATCGACGTGATGCCCAGCCGCACCAGGTGGTCGGCGAACTCGGGCCGGTTGGACGGCGCCTGCCCGCACAGCGACGACGTGATGCCCAGCGACCGGGCCGTCGTCACGATCCGCCCGATCGCGTCCAGCACCGCCGGGTCGGATTCGTCGAACAGCTCGGCGCACTCCCGCGAATCGCGGTCCACGCCGAGCACCAGCTGCGTCAGGTCGTTGCTGCCGATGGAGACACCGTCGATGCCGAGGCCCACGTACTCGGGGAGCCAGTGCACCACCGACGGCACCTCGGCCATCACCCACCGGCGCAGACCGCGGGAGCGCCCGAGCGGGCTGGCGTCGACCAGGCGCAGGCACTCCTCCAGCTCCCACTTCGTGCGCACGAACGGGATCATCAGGTGCAGGTTCGGGGTCTCCTCCCGCACCCGCGCCAGCGCCCGCAGTTCGAGGTCGAACAGGTCCGGCTCGCGCACGTAGCGGAAGCAGCCGCGGTAGCCGATCATCGGGTTGTGCTCGGCGGGCTCGTAGCGCTCCCCGCCGGTCAGGCCGCGGAACTCGTTGCTGCGCAGGTCGGTTGCCCGGTAGACGACCGGGCGGGCGCCGAACGCGCGGGTGATGGTCAGCAGCGACTCGCTCATGGCTGTCACGAACGACTCGCCCTCGCCGCGGGCCAGCAGGTGCCGGGGGTGGCGTCCGCCGAGCGCACTGGTGAGCAGGAACTCCGCGCGCAGCAGGCCGACCCCGTCGACGGGGAGCGCGGCGACGCGCTCGGCCTGGTCGGCGATCGCGAGGTTGACGTACAGGCGGGTGGCGAGGGGCTCGGCGGCCACCGCGGGGGCCGCGACGGGCTCCGTGCGGGCGGGCGCGGCGGTGATGCCGCTGCGGACCTCCCCGGTGCTGCCGTCGACGGTCACCTCCTCGCCGTCGGTCAGCAGCGTCGTCGCGCCGCCCGCGCCGACGACGCATGGGACGCCCAGCTCGCGGGCCACGATCGCGGCGTGGCAGGTCATCCCGCCGCCGTCGGTGACGATCGCCGCCGCGCGGCGCAGTGTCGGCACCCAGTCCGGGTTCGTCATCGGCGCGACGAGGATCTCCCCGCTGCGCAGGGCCTTGCCCTGGTCGGGCCGGGTCAGCACGCGCACCGCGCCACCCGCCCGGCCGGGCGACGCGGCCAGACCGCGCAGCAGCACCTGCCCGGCGGGCTTCGGCTCCGGGCCCAGCGTGGTGATGGGCCGCGTCTGGACCAGCCAGGTCCGGTCGCCGTCCACCGCCCACTCCAGGTCCTGCGGCCGCCCGTAGTGCTCCTCCACGCGCCGGGCGAGACGGGCCAGCTCGACCACCGTGATGTCGCCGAGCACGCGCTGGTGCGCGGCGGCCGCGGACAGCTCGACGCGGGTGTCACCGTCGAGGCCGTGGACGATCTTGTGGGTCTTGTCGCCGATGCGCACCTCGCGCACCTTCAGGTCGTCCTTGCCGACGACGTAGGTGTCCGGGGACACCGCGCCCGACACCAGCGTCTCGCCCTGGCCGAACACCGCCTCGACCACGACCACTCCCCGGTCGCCAGTGCGCGGGTCGGCGGTGAACGCCACACCGGCGCGCTCGGCCGGGACCATCTCCTGCACCACGACCGCGATCGCCGGCTCGCCGGTGAACCCGCGGCCCGCCCGGTAGGCGACCACGCGCGGGGAGAACAGCGAGGCCCAGCAGTCGGTGAGCCGCTCCAGCAGCGCGTGCTCGCCGGTGACGTTGGTGAAGCTGGCGTTCATCCCGGCGAAGGAGGCGTCCGCGCCGTCCTCCCCGGTCGCCGACGACCGCACCGCGACCACGGCGTCCGGCCCCAGCTGCGCGTAGGCGGCGACCACCTCGGCGCGGACCCGCGGGTCGAGGGTGGCCTTGCGCACCAGGTCCCGCATGCGGTCGCAGTGCTCGGCGAGCCGCTCGGGGTCGTCGGCCAGGCCGAGCGCCTCGGCGTGCAGGTGGGCGAGCTCGTCGCGGACGCCGTCGTACTCGGTGGTCGCCCAGTAGCCCTCGCGCAGCACGACGAACCCGCGCGGCACCGGGAATCCCGCCGCGGTGAGCTCACCCAGGTTCGCGCCCTTGCCGCCGGCCGAGAGGGCGTCGTTGGCCCGGATCGCGGACAGCTCCCGTACGAAAGTCATGGTCCTCGCCTCTCTTCGCGTCCGTTCCACGGTGGCGGAGCCGCGCGGACGGCAGGCAGGGCCGGAAGTCCCCGCCACCCGGTCCGTTCTGCCCTGCCGGAGCGGCGTCCCCGAGCGCGACGCTGTCCGTGACTGACAGAGAGGAAGTCCGATGAGCGAATCCCGCACGATCGTGGTCGGCGTGGACGGTTCGGCGCAGAGCCGCGCCGCATTGCGGTGGGCGCTGGCGGAGGCGCGGCCAGGGGACCGGGTGCGCGCGATGCTGGTCCGCGTCCGCGACGAACTGCTGCCCGGCACGTCCTACGCCATCCAGCCGCACGGGCGGATCCCCGTCGGCGAGGACAGCGCCTACGCCGGCCTGCTGCACTCGACGGTCCAGGAGACCCGGGGCCCGGGGGCGCCGGAGGTGGAAGAGGTCGTGCTCAGCGGCGACCCGGCCACCGAGCTGAACAAGGCCTCCGCGGACGCCGACCTGCTCGTGGTCGGCTCGCACGGCGCGCGGCCGCTGACCGAACTGCTGCTGGGCAGCGTCGCGACCCAGGTGGTGCGGCACGCCCACTGCCCGGTCGTCGTCATGACGGCCCACGCCGCGCAATAGCGGATCGCGCGGCCGTCCGGAAAGGACAGTCCCGGGCGGCCGCCGCGCCGGGCGTCACAGCGTGCTCGCGTGGTCCTGGACGTAGCTGCCCGCGTTCGCCGCCGGCCGCACGTAGTTCGACGGCGGCCGCGACGGGACCTCCAGCGCGGGCGGCGGCACCTCGGTGTAGGGGATGCTGGTGACGAGGTGGTGGATCATGTTGATCCGTGCCGCGCGCTTGTCGTCGCTGTCCACCAGGTGCCACGGCGTTTCCGCGATGTCGGTGTGGACGAGCATGTCGTCCTTGGCGCGCGAGTAGTCGTCCCACCGGGTCAGCGAGTCCAGGTCCACCGGGGACAGCTTCCACCGGCGCATCGGGTCGTCCAGCCGGGCGCGGATGCGGCGCTCCTGCTCGTCCTGGCTCACCGAGAACCAGTACTTGCGCAGCAGGAGGCCGTCCTCGACGAGCATCCGCTCGAAGATCGGGCACTGCCGCAGGAACAGCTGGTACTGCGGTGTCGTGCAGAACCCCATGACCCGTTCCACGCCGGCGCGGTTGTACCAGCTGCGGTCCATCAGCACGATCTCCCCGGCGGCGGGCAGCTGCGCCACGTAGCGCTGGAAGTACCACTCGCCGCGTTCACGCTCGTCCGGCCTTGGCAGGGCGACGATGCGCGCCACCCGCGGGTTGAGGTACTCGGTGACCCGCTTGATGGTGCTGCCCTTGCCGGCGCCGTCCCGGCCCTCGAAGATCACCACAAGCCGCCTGCGCTCGGCGCGCACCCACTCCTGGATCTTCACCAGCTCGCCCTGCAGCCGCACCAGCTCGCGCCGGTAGGCGTCCTTGCGCAGGCTCACCGGACCACCGCCACCGGGCACGGGGCGTGGTGCAGCAGCGCCTGGCTCGTCGAGCCCAGCCCCACGCCGCCGAAGTCGGCGCGCCCACGGGAGCCCACCACGATGAGCTGGGCGTCCTGGCCCGCCGCGAGCAGCCCGCGCACCGGACGGTCGCGCACCACCACCGGGCGCACGTCGACGTCCGGGTACTTCTCCCGCCACCCGGCGAGCCGCTCGGCCAGCAGACGGCGTTCGTCCTCCGCGATGGCGCCGTAGTCCGCGTCCATCGGCAGCACCGACCAGGTCTCCCCCATCGTCATGTCGGTCCAGGTGTGCACCGCGAGCAGCGGCACGCGGCGCAGGTTCGCCTCGTCGAGGGCGAACGCGAGCGCGGCGTCGCCGCCGGGCGAGGCGTCGATCCCGACGACCACGGGCGCGTCCGCGGGCGGAGCGCCGCGCACCACGACGACCGGGCAGTGCGCGTGCGCCGCGAGCGCGCCCGCGACCGATCCGAGCAGCATGCCGGGGAACCCGCCGAGCCCGTGCGAGCCCAGCACCACCACCACGGCCGTGGCCGATTCCTCGATCAGCCGTTCCGCGGGGTGGCCGGTTCGCGCGCCGCCGCGGATCTGCCCGTCCGGGACCGCCGCTGCCGCGGTCTCGGCCTCGGCGAGGCAGTCCGCGTCCTCCCCGACGTGGATCAGCCGCAACGGCCGCTTCCGCAATGCGGCGTCCCGCGCCGCCCAGCGCACCGCGTCCAGCGCCGGGGCCGAACCGTCGATACCGGCGAGCACCGCCTTCTGTTCACGCGCCATGCCCCGACTCTCGCGTGCCGGATCCGGCGGCGGCCAGGGCCGGGCGGCCTCACCCGGAGAGCCCTTCGGCCCTTCCGGGCTCCTCGATTACCGTGGTGACCTCGTCCGCGGGCCGTCGCGGCGCGGTCGGCGTCGGGAAGCCGAAACCCAAGCGCAGCAACGTGTGCGGCTCACCCTCGTCCCGGAACAGCGTGGCCAGGTCGGCGCGCGTTCCGGGCACCTCGAACGGCTGGGACAGGAACGAAGCGCTCAGCCCGTGCACGGTCGCCGTGAGCAGGACCCGCTCGACCGCGAACCCGGCCTGCGTGTCCTGCCCCGGCTGCCGGGTGGTCACGACCCCGAGCAGCGGCTGCTGCTCGTACTCCCGCGCCGGCATCTCCCAGCTGCCCGCGAACTCGCGCAACGCCAGTGCCGGCGCCGGGCTGGCCGGGGGTCCCGCCGCGGTCGCCGGCACCCCGGAGCTCTCCCCGCGGGGCCGCCCGGTCCACCGGCCCGCCTCGCCGAGGTAGCGCTCGTCGGTCTCCTGCAGCCGTTCCGCGCGCCGCACCAGCGCGGCGACGGCGTCGTACCGGGCGCCGCGGTCGAGCAGGTGCAGCTCCGCCCCGTCCTCCCGGGCCGCGGCGACCAGAGCCGAGCGGGCGCGCTCGGGCACCGGCCGGTCGTCGAACGGCCTGCGGTTGGTGTGGCGCGCGTGCACGGCCGCCGCCAGTGCGCGCTCCGCCTCGGTGGGCTCGCGCCTGCCCAGTACGTCCACGCTGACCAGCCGCCGCGTCCCGGGCAGGAACCGCACCGACACCCGGCGTCCCTCGGCGCGCAGGGTGATCACCAGGTTGAACGCAGCCGCACCGCAGGCGAGCCTGGCCTGCCGCGCGCCGGGATCGCTCACCGGGAGCACCCGCTCCGGGTCGAGCAGGACGTCGATGCGCGACCCGCGGACCTCGAACCGCCACGGCTGCGTGTTGTGCTGCGAAGGCGCTTTCACCGCGGCGGCCAGCGCGCGGGCGAACCCCTCAGCCATCGGCGCGGTCACCGAGGGACTCCCCCCACGAGCGGGCGCGGTCGAGCTCGCCCGGGTGCAGGTCGCCGGCCTCCTTGCCGGTCACGAAGAAGCTCTCCGGGGCCGCGCTCACCCGGTAACCCTTGCGGCGCAGGTGCTTCGCCGCGGCGCGGGCCGCGGATCCGGTCAGCCACGCTGGTTTCTCGATCCGCGTGTCGAAGGTGACGGCCTGCGTGCCCGGCGACGCGGTGGCCAGGGCTTCCAGCCACTCCCGCAGACCGCGCTTGCGCGAGTGGAGTGGCTGCTCCCCCGCCTGCTCCGCGGCCGCGTCGCGGGACCGCTTCCCGGTGAGCCCGTGCACGTGGGTGGGTCCGCCCGCGACGACCAGGTCGACGCCCGTCAGGTCGTCGGGGGCGTCGTCGACGTTGACCACGTCCACGTGCATCCGGCCGGACAGTCCTTTCGCGACCGACCGCGCGACCTCCTCGGTGCTGCCGAACATCGACTCGTAGACGACCAGTGCTCGCATGACCTCCTCCTTCCGTTTCCCCAACCCTGCGGCCGGGCGGGCGCCTGCGGACAGGTGCGAAGGTCCTCGAAAGCGGGGACCTCAGGACACCCCCGGCGGCACGACCACGACCGGGCAGCCCGCGCCCTGCGCCAGCGCCCGCCCGGTCGAGCCGAGCACCAGGCCGCCGACCCCGCCGCGGCCCCGGCTGCCGACCACCACCAGCTGCGCCCGCCGGCTGAGCTCCAGAAGGTGGTGCCGCGGCCGGTCCCGGCGCACGATCCGGTGCAGGACCACGTCGGGGTACCGCTCCTGCCAGCCGGCCAGCCGCTCGGCGATCGTGCGGTGCTCGTCGCCCGCGGCGGGCTCCCACTCCAGGCGCAACCGGTCCCCCGGGGCGGTCACGTACTCCGCGTCGCTGCGGGCGTGCAGCGCGATGAGCGGCACGCCCCGGTGCGCGGCCTCCTGGAACGCCACGGCGATCGCCCGCTCGGCGGCCCCGGAACCGTCGACCCCGGCGACCACCGGGCCGGACGGCGCCGGGCGCCCCCGCACCACGACCACCGGGCAGGCACTGCGGGCGGCCAGGACCAGCGCCGGCGACCGCAGGTTCCGGTCCGCCGCGTGGGCCCGCGCCGAGGCGCCGAGCACCAGGAACGCGGCGGTCGCCGACAACGCGAGCAGCGTGTCGGCCGGCGGTCCGGGAAGCCGCTCCACCCGCAGCGCGGTGCCGTCGTCCAGGCGCACCTCCAGGTCCGCGTCGCCGGCGTGCACCAAATGCAGCGGGAGGTGGCGGCTCGTCGCGAGATCCGCCGCCCACCGCGCGGCGCACCACGATCCGGGCGAGGTGCTGACGCCCGCGACGACCTCACCGGTCACGCACGCGCCCGAAGTCCCGGAGCCCGGCCACCAGCACCACCAGCCCGGCCAGCACGGCCACCGGCTGCAGGACGTTGAACGTCCGGACGATGCCGACCTCGACAGCGATCCACCCGATCAGCACCGCGCCCGCGACGACGGCGGCCGGGCTCGTGCGCGGATCCCGCCGCGCGGCGAGCCAGGTGACCACCGTCATCGGCACGGCGATCAGCACGCCGAGGGTGATCCCAGCGAACACCGTGCTGTCGAAGGGAAGCCGCGCGGTCACGGTGTCGCCAAGATCGACGGCGCCGATCACGAGGCCCACCGCCCCCACCCACGCGGACACAGCGATCAGCGCGGTCAGCGACGCCAGCCACGGCCGTCGCCGCGCCAGGCGCTCGTCGTGGCGCCATCCCAGTCGTTCCCCGAGCTTGTCCATGCCTTTTCCTCTCCTCAGAACGGCGTGCGCCTGGTGTCGAACCGGTCCCACGAGTCCGCCCACTCGTCCCGCCTGCGCCGGTCGAGCGCCCGGCGGTAGAGCCAGAACCCCAGTCCGCACAGCCCCATCACGGCCGCCCAGCTCAGCGCGCCGACGGTCACCCCGTTCACGATCGCGGTCTCCGCCGTCACCGGAGCCGCCGCGGGCTCGCCGTTCTCGTCGATCCAGATGTCCACGGTGTCACCGGCTTCCGCGCCCCGCCGGACGGTGACGCCGCCGGTCGCGGTGCTGCCGCCGGGAAGCGGCCATTCCGCCTCGACGCGGGCCGTGCCGCCGGGCGGGTAACCCGCCGGCGGGGGCGCGTCGGCCAGCAGGGTCGCGGTCACCGCGGTGCGGGTGTCCTGCTGGCTCACCGCCAGCCGCTCCTGCCACTGGTGCACGCGGTCGCCGAGCAGCGCCGCGAACGGGGCCGCGAGCACCACGACCGTGACGGCCACGAGCAGCGCCAGCCGTTCGCGGCGGTCGGACTCCCGCGTCAGCGGGTTGCCGCGCAGGTGCGGCGGTCGCCAGGTCTTCACCGGATCCTCCTCGTGTCGTCCGTTCACCAGGGTCGTCACCGGGCGGCTTTCGGCGAAGGGCCGTTGGTCTCCGCTGTCGCGGCCGTACGTCCCTTCCCGCGCCGCCGCGGCCGGCCGACGATCAGAGCATGCGGATACGGGAACTGATGAGCTCACCGGTCGTCGGCGTCACCGCCGAGGCGACACTGGAGGAGGCGGCGGCGCTGATGCTCGAGCGCGGCTACACGACGCTGCCGGTGCTGACCGCCGCCGGCGAACTCGTCGGCCTGGTCACCGAGGGCGACCTCGCCGCCGCCCGGTACGCCCCGGCGCTGCGGGGCCGGACCGAACCCGACGGCGGTGTCATGCTCGGCGTCGACGCGATCACGGTCGGCTCGGTGATGCGGGCCCCGGCGCTGGCCGCGCCTGCCGACGCGGACGTCGCGGAGGTGGCGACCGGCCTGGTCGATTCGCACCAGCGCTGCCTGCCAGTGGTCGACCACGGCAAGGTGGTCGGCATCGTCAGCTGGCGCGACCTGCTGACCCACCTGCTGAACGCACGCGCCGCGCGGTGAAAACCCGCGCCGGCGCACTGGTGCCGCCCGCGCGCCGTTTGCCAGACTGGGGCGGTGATGGCTGAGCACGGTGCTCCCGGGGGCGGGCCGGGGCGCGAGCAGCTGCGCGTCGGCGTCGACGTCCTGG
>NZ_JBEXTZ010000138.1:0-17107 GCF_040614195.1 Amycolatopsis sp. NPDC006125 | reverse complement strand
CGGAGCACGGCCATCGCGGCGGCTGCGTTCGCCCGGTGCGCCGCCGCGGCCAGATCCGCGCCTGCGAGCAGCTCCGCAGCGAGCACGCCGCAATGCGCGTCCCCAGCGCCGTTGGTGTCCACGGGCTCCACCGGGAAACCCGCGATCGTCCGCACGTCGCCGTCCACGGACAGCAGGCAACCGGCTGGGCCGTCGCGGACGACGACCGTTCCGCCGAGCGACGACGCGGCCTCCGTCAGCGAGTCCTTTCCGGACAGTGCGCGGGCCTCCGCGGCGTTGCAGCTCAGGATGTCCACGTGCGGCAGCACGAGGTCGAGCGGCAGGTCGGCGGCGAGCGGGCCGGGGTCGAGCAGCACCCGCGCCGGCACGGTCGGCAGCCACGCCGCCAGCGCCGCGCGGTTCGGCGCGTGCGCCAGCGAGTACCCGCTGACGTACACCAGGTCGTCCGCCGCCACCGGCACGTCGTCCAGCCGGCCCGGCGCCAGCATCCCCTCGGCGCCGGTCCCGGTCACGAACGTCCGCTCACCACCGGCATCGACCAGCACCACGCACACCCCGGTGTCCACATCGGACAGCGGAGCCTGCGCCACCGCGATTCCCTCCGCCGCCAGCGCCGCCCGGACCGCGTCCCCGAACCGGCCCGTGCCGTGCGCGCCGGCGTAGACCACCTCGGCGCCGGAGCGGGCCGCCGCGGCCATCACGTTGAACCCGCCACCGGGAGTCAGATCCATCCCGTCCGCGAGCACGTCACCGCCGCGCCGCGGCAGGTCCGGCACCCGCAGCACCAGGTCGACGATCACCTGGCCGGTGTGGACGAGCCTGCTCACTTCGACGCCGTCCGCGCGCCGCCGAGCAGCCCGTACAGGCCGCCGGCCACGACGAGCGTGATCAGCCAGCCCAGCCCGTTCTGCCCCGGCCAGGTGTTCGCGAACGGCCCGGTGAACCACACGTCCTCGCCGGTGCCCGCGGTGGTGAACAGGTACCCGGTGACGATGCCCGCGGCCCAGGCCAGCAGCGCGCGCGGCTCGATCCCGGCCCGGTACCAGTACACGCTGGTGCGGCGCAGGTCCATCAGCCCGGCCGGGTCGTAGTGCCTGCGGCGCAGCATGTCCACGCCGAACACGCCGACCCACGCGGTGATCGGCACCGCGAGCAGGCTGATGAACGCGATGAACGGCCCGTAGAAGTTGTCCGCGACGAGCATGAAGTACGCGGCTCCGGCGAAGGTGACGATCACGTCGACCACCACCGCGTACACCCGCTTGATCCGGATGCCCAGGGTCAGCGTCGTCAGCCCCGCGGAGTACACCGACAGGTGGTTGGACAGCAGAAGCCCGCCGAACGCGGCCAGCAGGTACGGGATCGCCATCCACGCGGGCAGCATCGACCGGATCGCGGCGACCGGGTCGTCCGCCTGCGCGAGTGTGGGGTCGCCCGCGGAAAGCAGGCTGCCCAGGCCGATCAGGAGCACCAGCGGGATCCCCGCGCCCGCGGCGGCGGACAGCACGAGCGACCCGTTCCGCACCGCGGGCGACTGGTAGCGGGACATGTCGGCGGAGGCGTTCGCCCAGCCGATGCCGGTGCCCGCCGCGATCGTCCCGACCCCGGCGATCATCGCGCCCACCGACGCCGGCTCGGCGGCCCCGACCGCGCTCCAGTCGATGGTCGCGACCAGGTTCACCGCGACGACGATGTTGAGCGCGCCGAAGATCCACGTCGCCCAGCGCTGCACGGCGACCAGCACCGCGTGTCCGAGCCCGGACACAATCACGGTGCATACCACGAACACCGCGATGCACACGATGGTCAGCACCGGCGCGGCCTTCGCGTCCGAGGCGGTGCCGAACACGATGGCGCACAACGACAACAGGGCGAACGCGGCGGTCGTGGTGTTGACCGTCTCCCAGCCCAGCCGCGACAGCAGCGACACCACGGTCGGCCCGGCGTTGCCGTGGACGCCGAACACCGCGCGGGACAACGTCAGGCCCGGCGCTCCCCCGCGCCGCCCGGCGATGGACACCGCGCCGACGATCGCGAACGAGCCGACCGACCCGATCACCGCGACGATCGCGGCCTGCCAGAACGTCAGCCCCTGGATCGCGACCAGCGTCGCGCCGAGCGGCAGACCGAGGATGGAGATGTTCGCGGCGAACCACACCCAGAACAGCTGCCCCGGCCTGCCGGTGCGTTCGGCCTCGGGGACCGGTTCGATGCCGCGGGTCTCCAGTGCACCCGCGCGGGACTCGACAGCGGTGTCAGTCGCCATGTCACTTCCTTCCACGAAGTTCCAGCAGCCCGTCGACGACGGGGCCGAGGTCCAGCCGGTTGACCGTGAGAACGGTGCCGACCGGTCCGGCGGGCAGTCCAGCGAAGCCGTGCTGCGCGCCGAGGATCGCGCCGCACATCGCGGCGACGGTGTCGGTGTCGCCGCCCAAGCCGGCGGCGAGGGTGAGGGCGTCGGCGGGCCGGTCGCCCAGCGCCTGCGCCAGCGCGATCGCCGCGACCACCGATTCCTGCGCCGCGACCGAGGTGCCGATCACCTGGTAGACGGCGTCGGCGAGGGTCGCCGAGTCCATTCCGGACACCCAGCCGCGGGCCCAGCGGATGCGGGCCGCGATGTCGCCGCCCGCGCTCCAGGCGCCGCGGCCGGCACCGGCGGCGGCCGCCGCTTCGGCGTGGTCGAGCGCTTCGGGCAGGGACGCGCCGTCCACGCCCGCGGACACGGCCGCCGCGACGGCCGCGGCACCGGCGATGCCGAGGCTCGAGTTGTGCGTGACGAGGCTGGCTTCGGTGACGGCGTCGAGCAGGCAGTCCAGCTCCGGCGGAGTCGCGATCGCCACCGGCGTGATGCGCATGGCGGCGCCGTTCGTGCTGCCCCCGCGCCCGGCCTCGGCCGGGTCCGCGCCCGACTGGAGCAGGTCCAGCGCACGCTTCGTGGACGGGCCGAGCAGGTCGGCCGAGCCGCGCCGGATCATGTCGGCTTCCCAGTCCAGCAGGGCGCGGGCGAACGCAAGCGGGTCGATCCGGCCGTCGCCGTCGATGAGCAGCCGCGCCAGCAGCAGTGCCTGTTCGGTGTCGTCGGTGATGGACCCGGCCGGCATGCCGGGTGCGATCGGCTGGTCGGCGACTGCGTCCACGAGCGTGTCGATCCGCCCGTAGCGTCGGGTGATCTCGGCACGCGACATCGACTGCGTCGGCATGCCCAGCGCGTCACCGAGGGCGAGCCCGGCGAACGCGCCGAGCGCCCGGTCCCGCGCGCTCACCGGCGGCCGAACGTGAGGTGGAACTGGAACCGCGCCGGGTCCAGGAGGCTGACGACGTGCTCGACGAGACCGCCCGCCGCGTCGGTGCTCGTGCGGACCGCGCGGAGGAACAGCGTGCCTGCCGGACGCTCCAGCAGCGCCGCGGTCTCCGGAGTCAGCGCCTCGGTGCCGATCCACTGATCACCGCCTTCCGCGCGCAGGCCGGCGTCGGCGAGCGTCGCGGTCAGCGAACCGCGCACCAGGCCCCGCTCCGGCAGCCCGGCGAGCGCGCCGGTGCCCGGGACGAGCGCGACCTCCAGCGACACCGGACCGGCGGCCTGGTCGCGGCGCAACCGGCGGATCGAGACGAACGACTCGACCCCGAAGCGCTCGGCGAGTGCGTCGTCGCGCACGTGCTCGATCGCCAGCAGGTCGGTGGTGATCTCGAACCCGGACCGGGCGAGCGCGGTGGCCCAGCCGACGGTCTGGTCCAGCTCGACGCCGTCGAAGGTGACGAACGAACCGACGCCGCTCTCCGTCGCGATCAGTTCGCGCCGCTGCAGTTCGGACAGGGCGCTGCGGACCGTGCCCCGGCTCACCTGGTACCGCTGCGCCAGCTGGTGCTCCCCGGGCAGCCGCTCGCCGCGCGCCAGCCGGCCCGACCGGATCTGCTCGGCGAGATCGGAGACCAGGCGGTGCCGCTTGGAAAAGCCGACCTGTTCAGTCCTGTCCATACCTGTACATTACCCCGGACAGGTGACGGAAGGCGAGCCCACCCGAATGGCGGCGGCAGGCTGACCCGCGCGGAGCTATGAACTACCCATGCGCCGCAGCATGTTCGTCCTCCTGGTCGCCGCCTGCACGTTGCTCGCCTCGACGCTCACCGCCTCCGCCCAACCCCGCTACCGGCACTACGTCGCGCTCGGCGACTCCTACACGGCGGGCCCGCTGATCCCGCTGCAGCGCCTCGACCCTGTCGGCTGCCTCCGCTCGACCGGGAACTACCCGTCGCTGCTGGCGATCACCTTGCGGGTCGGCTCCTTCACCGACGTCTCGTGCAGCGGCGCGGACACCCACGACATGGTCGCCCCGCAGGAGGTGATCCTCGGCCCGAACCCGCCGCAGCTGGACGCCCTGCGCCCGGACACCGACCTGGTCACGCTCGGCATCGGCGGCAACGACTACGGCGTCTTCGGCACGATCATCGGCACCTGCCCGGGCCTGCGCGCCTCCGATCCCACCGGCAACCCTTGCGAGCGCCACTTCACCGTCGACGGCGTCGACACGATCAAGGCGCGGCTGCCACAGACGCAGGCGAACGTCACCGCCGTGCTGGGCGAGATCCACGACCGCGCGCCGGAGGCCGAGGTGCTGGTGATCGGCTACCCGCGCATCGCGCCGCCGTCGGGCACCTGCCCGGACGTGCTGCCCTTCGCCGACGGCGACTACCCGTGGCTCAACAGCGTGGAGGAAGAACTCAACGCGGCGCTGGCGAAGGCGGTCGCCGACGACGGTGATTCGTCCTATGTGGACACCTTCGGACCGTCACTGGGCCACGACGCGTGCGCCCCGCCGGGGCAGGCGTGGATCAACGGCAAGGACCTCAAGCCGTGGGCCGCGAACTACCACCCGTTCTTCATCGGCATGCAGGGCGTCGCCGCGGTGACGTACGCGCACCTACGCGATTGACCGCGCGAACCCGAGGTGGTTCGGCAGCTGCCAGGTCATCGACACCGTGGTGCCCTCGTCGGTCGCCATGACCTCGACGTGCCCGGCCAGCCCGCGGATGAGCCGGAGCCCGCGGCCGTCGGACATCGAGCGGCCCGGCGGCGGTGTCTTCCAGCGGCCGCGATCGATGACGGTGACGGCGATCAGGTCGTGGTCCCGGCTCGCGTGCAGTTCGACCGGGCCGTCCGTGCCCTCCGGATAGGCGTGGGTCACCGAGTTCGTCAGCGCCTCGTAGCCGGCGAGACCGATCGCGTGCGCGAGGTGACCCGGGAGGTCGAGGTCCTGCGCCCAGCGCACGAGCTCGTACCGCAGCGCCGTGATGTCACGGGGCGAAGCGGGCCAGCGGCAGTGCAGGCTGGTCTCGGTGCACCCCGACGGCCTGGGAGTCCTGTCCATCGGTCTTCCCCACTCGAGCACCTACAGGTCCGTCCATCTTCACACCTCCGAGTGAACCGCTGAAGGGTCCTTGTGCCCTTCCCTGGCAATTGCACTGATTTGCCGTTTCCAACGCCGACCGGTGGCGGAACCGTTCGCGCCGCACCCCCGTCACAGCTCCGGTTCGATGATCAACTGGGAGTGGTGACGTGTCGTACAGGGTGACGGGTGTTCTGGCGGCGGCTTGCGCGGTCGTGGTGCTCGCCGGCTGTGGTTCCGACGGCGGGCGCCCAGCCGCGCCGCCCGTGTCCAGCAGCGCCGCGCCGTCCGCGCCGCGGGAACCGCTTCCCGCCGAGTTCGACGCCGCCCGCGGCTGGTCGATCAGCGCCGAGCAGGACGTCGAGTTCGCGCGCCCGACCGGCGCGCCGGAAGCCCGCCTGTTGCTGGTGCGGGCGAGCGGTCCGGACGGGGTGCACGTGGTCGCGCACGACGCCGTCACCGGGGCGGTCCGGTGGCGCAGCCTGCCGGTGCCGGAGCCCGAGGGCGACCTCGACTCCACCGTGTTCGTGACCAGTGACGGCGGCCGCGAGTACGCGGTGCTGGCCACCACCGGCACGGGCGCGGACAACGGCGTCGACAAGCCCGCGCGGAGCACGCACCTCTACGTGTACGGCACGGACTCGTCGGGCACGGCCGTCACGCCGGAGCGGGAGGTCAGCCTGCCCGTCACGTCCGGCGACTACTGGGCGCAGACCGACGGCCGCGTGTTCCTGGAGCACTGGGACACGGTGACCGTGGTGCGCGTCGCGGACGGCAGCATGACCAGCTACCCGGAGGACGACGCCGGGCTGCGCCCGCCGAAGGAGTGCCCGCACGCCATCGGGTCGTGCACCGACGGGATGGCCGTGGTCGCGGCGACCGCGAGCGGGCCGCTGGTGCAGGGCTTCCAGTCGTTCTGGGTGCCGGGTGCGTGGATCAGCGACGACGTCAAGCCGGCCGGCGCGAGCTCGAACGAGGGCTTCCGCAACGTCGAGGTGGTCGGTTCCCCCGACGGGCAGTCGGTCCTCGCCGGCTGGCCGACCGAGGACCCCACGGAGTGGTTGTGGGCACTGCACGACGGCGCGACCGGACAGGTCCGCGGCTCCGTGAAGTGCGACCTCGACGGCGGCACCGCACACGGTCCGTCCGGTCTCGAACCGGTGGTGTCCGATCATCACCTGCTCGCCGGCTACGTCGCGTTCGACCTGTCGACCGGGCAGGGCCAGTGCTTCGCGGAGACCCCGGACCGGCGTGCGATCGAGCTGACGGCGGTCGGCGGGGACACCGCCTACGGCACGGCGGGCAGCGACGACACGCCGGTCAGCGTGTCCCTGAGCACCGGCACGGCGACTCCGCTGCCCGACGGCACCAAGGTCCCGGACGGCGTCGCGGCCGGCTCGGCGTACCTGGGAACGGCCACCGACGGCGGCGAGAGCATCCTCGTCTACCCGCCCGCCTAGAGTGAGCCGATGACTCGGGGTGATCTACGACCGCCCAGCCTGAACGCGGACGAGAAGACAACGCTCGTGGCCTTCCTCGATTACCTGCGGGAAGCGATCATCGGGAAGGCGCACGGCGTGCCGGACGAGGCCGCGCGCACCGCGGGCGTCCCGTCCGGCACGAGCCTGCTGCGGCTCGTGAAGCACCTGATCGCGGTCGAGCACAACTGGTTCGTGTGGGCGTACGCGGGCGAAGAGGTCGAGCTGTGGGACGACGAGGCGTTCCCCGGCCCGGCGGACACCGCCGAAACGCTGTTCGCCGAGTACCGCGCCATGGTCGACCGCTGCAACGCGATCATCGCGGCCTGCCCGGATCTGGACCGCCCTGGCGCGCGATCGCTGCGGGAGACCGACCCGCCGTCGATGCGCTGGGTGCTCGTGCACATGATCGAGGAGACCGCGCGGCACGCCGGGCACGCCGACATCCTGCGTGAACAGATCGACGGCTCGGTGGGCCGCTGACCACTCCGCGCGGCGCGGGAACCAGCGCCTCGGTGAGTGTCCCGCCATGCCGGGATTTCGTCTTCCCGCACGGCGCCACCCAGTCCCCGGCGGGCTGGGGCAGGCTGACCACGATCCTCACCGCTGACGGTCACCGCTGCGCCACGCCGGATCTCCCGACCGGCCACCCCGAGTGGGGCGCGGCCGACTACGTGCGGGCCATCCGGCGACAGGTTCCCGCGGAGTTCGACGCCGGGTTGGCGGTTCGCCACCTCGCCTGGATCGGGGCTGCGGTGCCGGACTCCACCTTCATCCTGCCCACGCTGGACCGCACCCTCCGGTCGCCGAAATCCTCGACAGCATCACCTGAACCCACGACCGGACGCCACCCCAGCCCAGGAATCCGCCACCGCTGGACACGCCCTGCCACCACCGAACCCGCGACCGGGCGTCGTCACGGCTCGCGTTTCGACGGTCCGTTCGCGGAAGTGGCCCCGAGCTCGGCTCCGTGGGCCGACAACGGCGCCGGGACGGGCGCGAAGCCCGTCCCGGACCGCGTGATCAGGCCGTGGGCAGCGAGGCCAGCCGCGCGGTGAGCCGCTCGATGTCGGCTGCCGCCGCGTCCCGGCGCACCTTGATCTTCTCGACCACGTCGGCGGGCGCCTTGTCCAGGAACGCCTGGTTGCCGAGCTTGCCCTCGGTCTGCTTGAGCTCCTTCTGCGCCGCAGCCAGGTCCTTCTCCAGCCGCTTGCGCTCGGCCGCCACGTCGACCGCACCGGACAGGTCCAGCTCGACGTGCACGTTCCCGCTCGACAGGCTCACCTCGACCGAGGCGGACGCCGTGAAACCGTCCTCCGGGGCGGTCAGCCTCGCCAGTGCGCGCACCGCTTCCTCGTGCGCCGACACGTCCGCGAAGCCCGCGCCGTTGACGCGCGCCGCGACGCGCTGGCCGGGCTTGAGGCCCTGGTCCGACCGGAACCGGCGGATCTCGGTGATCAGCTTCTGCACGTCGGCGATGCGGGCGTCGGCCGCCGCGTCGGCGTAGGAGGCGTCCGCCTTCGGCCAGTCGGCGATGACGATCGACTCGCCGCCGGTGAGCGCCTGCCACAGCTTCTCGGTGATGAACGGGATCACCGGGTGCAGCAGCCGCAGCACGGTGTCGAACACGTGCCCCAGCACCGCGCGAGTGCTGTCGGCACGATCACCGGCGATCTGGACCTTCGCCAGCTCCAGGTACCAGTCGCACAGCTCGTCCCAGGTGAAGTGGTAGAGCCGGTCGACGGCCTTGGCGAACTGGAAGTCCTCCAGCAGTTCGTCCACTTCGGACACCGTGGCGGCGAGGCGGCCGAGGATCCAGCGGTCGGCCTCGGTCAGCTCCGCGGCCGGCGGCAGCGGCGTCGCCACGGTCGCGCCGTTCATCAGCGCGAACTTGGTGGCGTTCCACAGCTTCGTGCAGAAGTTGCGCGACCCGGCGGCCCACTCCTCGGCCACCGCCATGTCCGAACCGGGGTTCGCGCCGCGGGCCAGGGTGAACCGGGTGGCGTCCGCGCCGTAGCTGTCCATCCAGTCGAGCGGGTCGATGCCGTTGCCGCGCGACTTCGACATCTTCTTGCCGTACTGGTCGCGGATCAGGCCGTGCAGGTAGACGTGGTCGAACGGCTGGACGCCGTCAACGCCGTGCAGGCCGAACATCATCATCCGGGCGACCCAGAAGAACAGGATGTCGTAGCCGGTGGACAGGACGCTGGTCGGGTAGAACTTCGCCAGGTCCGGCGTCTTCTCCGGCCAGCCGAGCGTGGACAGCGGCCACAGGCCCGAGGAGAACCAGGTGTCCAGGACGTCCGGGTCCTGCGTCCACCCCTCACCGGACGGCGGCTGCTCGTCCGGCCCGACGCAGACCGTCTCGCCGTTCGGCCCGTACCAGACCGGGATGCGGTGGCCCCACCACAACTGGCGCGAAATCGTCCAGTCGTGCATGTTGTCGACCCAGTCGAAGTAGCGCTTCTCCAGCTCCGGCGGGTGGATCTTGGTGCGGCCGTCGCGGACCGCGTCACCGGCCGCACGGGCCAGCGGCTCGACCTTGACCCACCACTGCAGCGACAGCCGCGGCTCGACGACCGTGTCGCACCGCGAGCAGTGCCCGACGGCGTGCAGGTACGGGCGCTTCTCCGCGACGATCCGGCCCTGCTCGCGCAGCGCCGCGACGATCGCCGGACGCGCCTCGAACCGATCGAGACCCTGGAACGGGCCGGGCACGGTGATCGTGGCGCGCTCGTCCATGATCGTCGGCATCGGCAGGTCGTGGCGGCGGCCGATCTCGAAGTCGTTCGGGTCGTGCGCCGGGGTGACCTTGACGGCGCCGGTACCGAACTCGGGGTCGACGTGCTCGTCGGCGATGATCGGGATGCGGCGGCCGGTCAGCGGCAGCTCGACCTCGGTGCCGACCAGGTGCTTGTACCGCTCGTCGTCCGGGTGGACGGCGACCGCGGTGTCACCCAGCATCGTCTCGGCGCGGGTGGTGGCCACGACGATCGAGTTCTCGCCGTCGCCGTAGCGGATGGAGACGAGCTCGCCCTCGTCCTCGGAGTGGTCGACCTCGATGTCCGACAGCGCCGTCATGCAGCGTGGGCACCAGTTGATGATGCGCTCGGCGCGGTAGATCAGGCCCTCGTCGTAGAGGCGCTTGAACATGGTCTGGACGGCGCGGGACAGGCCCTCGTCCATGGTGAAGCGCTCGCGCGACCAGTCGACGCCGTCGCCGAGGCGGCGCATCTGGCCGAGGATCTTGCCGCCGTACTCGGCCTTCCACTCCCAGACGCGCTCGACGAACTTCTCGCGGCCCAGGTCGTGGCGCGAGAGGCCGGACTTGGCGAGCTCGCGCTCCACCGCGTTCTGGGTCGCGATGCCGGCGTGGTCCATGCCCGGCAGCCAGAGGACCTCGTAGCCCTGCATCCGGCGGCGGCGCGTCATCACGTCCATCAGGGTGTGGTTGAGCGCGTGCCCCATGTGCAGGCTGCCGTTGACGTTCGGCGGCGGCAGCACGATGGTGAACGGAGGCTTCTCCGACCCGGCGTCGGCCGTGAAGTAGCCCGCGTCTACCCACCGCTGGTAGAGGGCGGCTTCTTCGTCGGCCGGGTTCCACGCGGCCGGGAGGGCGGGCTGCTGGTCAGGGGCGTTCTCCGTCACAACCGGTAAGTGTACGAACCTGCTAATCAGCGCCGCATCCGCATCTCCTCCGGGGCCGGTAACGATCTCCGGCCGGGCGCGATGGGTCCGAAGTGGACGGCTACGAGCACATCCCCGGCCCCGCGGAGCGGGCACCCTGGCGGCTGATGACGGCCCTGGTGACGGCGGCCACACTGGCCCTCGCCGGCGTGGCGGCGCTGGTGGTGGCGCCCGCGACCCGGCCGATGGCGGTGCTGTCCGCGGCCAGGGCCGCGGGCCTGCCTGCCGCGTTGCCGGTCGCGGTGCCGGTCGACCTCGCCGCACCCTTCGCCGCCACGCCCGCGGCGGCGTGGCCGGACGGCATCGACGGGCTGCGCCTGCCCGCCGCGACGCCGGTCGGCGACTTCTCCGCCGCCGAGGTCGCCGCGGCCGCCGAGCAGGTCAGGCAGCTGACCGCGGCGCTCAACGTCGATCGCGAGGTGATCGAGCAGCGCCGGTTCGACCGGTTCCTCGGCCTCCTGTCCCCCAGGGCGCGCGAGACCGCGGAGCCGGCCGTGCTGGCGCGCACGGAGAACTTCCCGGTGTACCTGGCCGTGATCGCCGACGGCTACCGGCTGCTGCCCGCGGGCCCGAAGACGGACGGGACCATGTCGGTGGGCCCGGGCGCCAGCCGGGCGGAGCTGACCGTGCGGGTGGACCTGCGCGTCGCGTACGCCTTCGACCCGGCGGGCGCGCCGGTGTTCGACCCCGCCGAGCTGGTCGTGCTGCGCACGTTCCAGCTCGATTTCGTGGTGCGCAGGTCGCCGCCGTTCAAGGCCGCCACCGCGGGGATCGATTTCCTGGGCGGCCAGACCTACCTCGAAGGCGGCGCCTGCCGGTTCGCCCGGGTGAGCCTCGTCGCACCGTTGTTTGCGGATCGGTCTCAGGACGCCTGCACCCCGTAACGCTCGCCCCCCGGTGTCGATCAGAAGGCGAGATCGAACCGGAAGGCAGGTCCGAAGTGGACGACTACGACATCGCGGAGCACCCGGATCTGCGGGACCCCGACTGGCAGCGGCGCGCGGCGAAGCAGGCGCGGGCCGGCCTGCGCCGCGAGCGCCGGACGGGCAAGCGGCTCGCCTGGACCGGCGTGTCGCTGGTCGTCGTGGCCGGGGCGGTGTTCGGGCTCGTCCAGTGGGGCCGCTCGACGTCCGCCCACTACGACGGCAGCGCTCCCCCACCGGCCGAGATGCGCCCGACCGCGCCGAGCGTGCTGCCGGACATCGCGCGCGTGAACCTGGAGCGCCCGTTCGACGGCACCCCGGCCGAAACCTGGGGCGAGTCGGTGGACGGGCTGCTGGCGCCCCCGCCCGGCCCGGTCGGCGGGTTCTCCGCCGGCGAGGTCGCGGCGGCGGTCGGCCAGGTGCGGGAGGTCATCCGGGTCGGCAGGCTCGACCGGCGCACCATCGAGGGCCACGACGGATCGCTGCTGCTGAACCTGCTGGCCCCGAACGCCCGGCGGGAGTTCGCCAAGTCGATCAACGACCGGACGGACGACTTCCGGTCCGTGGTCAGCTTCGCCGAGGACGGCTACCGGCTGCTCCCGGCGGGCCCGCGGATCACGGGCACCATCACCGTCACTCCGGGAGACGACGCGAACAGGCTCGCCCTGCACGCGGACTACTCGGTCGCCTACGCGTTCGACCCCGGCACCTACGCGCCGATTCTGAGCCCCGCCGACATCGACGTGTTCCTCCGCTACGAGGTGGACTTCGAACTGACCCGGGGCGCCTCGTTCCAGAAGAACGACCGCGGCCTGTGGGTGACGATGACCCAGGGGGTCATCTACTCGATGGCCTGCGAGCCGTCGAAGCGGGGCTACCTCGCACCGGCCTACAGCGAGCCCCGTCCCGTCACGCAGGACACCTCGGGCTTCGACGAGGCGGCGATGTACGACGTGACCAAGCCGATGCCGGAGTTCACCGGCGGCTGCGAGTAGCCACTTCGACAGCCCAGACTCAACAGTCTAGACTGTCTATATGACCCGGGTGCCGAACGACGCGGCGCGCCTCGCCGGTGCGGTGCGCGCCGTCGTCGGGCAGTTGCACCGCCGGCTGCGCCAGGTGGACAACGCGGGCGTCCTGACGCCCTCGCAGTCGGCCGTGCTCGCGCGGCTGCACCGGGACGGCCCGGCCACCCAGGCGCAGCTCGCGGCGGCCGAGCACGTCCGGCAGCAGTCCATGGCGGCCACGCTGGGCGCGCTGGACGAGCTGGGCTACCTCAGCCGCACCCGCGACCCGCGTGACGGGCGCCGCGTGCTCGTCGCCCTGTCGGACCTGGGCGAGAAGACCGTGCGGGGCGTGCACCAGCACCGCGAGGAGTGGCTGGCGCGCGCCCTGACCGACGACCTCACCGCCGAGGAGCGCCGCAAGATCGACGAAGCGCTGCCCCTGCTCGCGAAGCTGGCGCAGCGATGAGGAAGTGGTGACCACGTCCCAGCGGACGACACAGCTCACGCGAACCGCCTACCCGCCGCGCATGGTCCTGCCCCTGGTGGCCAGCGCGGTGCTCAACCCGATCAACTCCACCCTGATCGCCGTGGCGCTGGTGCCCATCGGTCAGGCGTTCGGCGCCGGGCCGGGGGAAACGGCCTGGCTGATCACCTCGCTGTACCTGGCCACGGCCGTCGGGCAACCCGTCGTCGGGCTGTTCGTCGACCGGTTCGGTGCGCGGCGTGTGCTGCTGGCCGGCTCGGTGACCGTGTTCGCCGCAGGCGTCGGCGGCCTGCTCGCGTTCTCGCTGGGCTGGCTGGTCGCGGTCCGGGTGGTGCTCGGCATCGGCACCTGCGCCGGCTTCCCCGCCGCGATGGCGGTGCTGCGCAAACGCGCCGACGCCACCGGCGGCGGCGTGCCGAGCCGCATCCTGTCGGTCCTCGCGATGTCGTCGCAGACCGTCATGGTCATCGGCCCGACGCTGGGCGGCGCGCTGATCGGACTGGCCGGCTGGCCGGCGATCTTCGCGGTCAACATCCCGCTCGCCGCGGTCGCGTTCGTGCTCGCGCTCGCCTGGGTGCCCAAGGACCCGCCGCGCACCGGCCGGCGCGAGCCGATCGACGTCGCCGGCATCGCCCTGTTCTCCGCGACCCTGCTCGCGGTGCTGCTCTACGTGATGGCGCCCGCGGTGTCCGACCTGTACCTGCTCGGCGTCGCGCTGGTGCTGGGCGCCCTGTTCGTCCGGGTCGAGCTGCACGCCGAGCGCCCGTTCGTCGACCTGCGGATGCTGGCGGGCAACCGCCCGCTCCTGCGCACCTACCTGCGCCAGGCGCTGGCGTTCCTCATCGTCTACTCGATCATGTTCGGCTACGTCCAGTGGCTCGAATCCGCGCGCGGGCTCACCGAATCGACGGCGGGCGCGCTGCTGACCCCGATGTCGGTGGCCGCCGTGCTGGCCGCGGCGTCGGCCGGCAAGCCGACACGGCTCAAGGGGCGGCTGGTCGTCAACTCGCTGGCGCTGCTCGCCGGGTCGGTGCTGCTGCTGTTCGTGCACGACGGCACGTGGATCGGCGCGCTGGTGGTGCTCGCCGCGGTGTTCGGACTGGGCCAGGGCCTGACGAGCGTGACCAACCAGACCGTCCTGTACGGCCAGGTGCCGCCGGAGGTGATGGGCACCGCGAGCGGCCTGTTCCGCACGGCGCAGTACCTCGGCGCGATCGGGTCGTCGACGCTGATCGCGCTGTGCTTCGGCGACCGCGCCACCTCGCACGGCCTGCACGAACTGGCCGCGGCGCTCATCGTGATCGGCGCCGTGCTGTTCACGGTCACGGTGACCGACCGGAAACTCGGTACTCGCGCGAAGGCGGGCGCTGACGCAAGATAGGGGACGTGACACGCAACGCTCCCCGCGCCGACATCGACGAAGCCGCCCTCGAAGTGCACAAGCCCAAGGAGTGGGCGGCGGGCATCCCGGGAGTGGCGGTGTCACTCCTGCGCGGTGTCGAGCAGATGGGCGCCGGCCGCACGGTGAAGACCCTCCGCCTGCTCAACCAGCGCGACGGCTTCGACTGCCCCGGCTGCGCCTGGCCCGAACCGCGCGCGGAGGACGGTGAGCACCGCAAGCTCGCCGAGTTCTGCGAGAACGGCGCGAAGGCGGTCGCCGAGGAGGCCACGAAACGGCGCGTCGGGCGGGAGTTCTTCGCCCAGCACCCGGTCGAGGAGCTGCACGGCCGCACCGACTACTGGCTCGGGCAGCAGGGCAGGCTCACCGAGCCGGTGGTGCTGCGCGAGGGCGGCACGCACTACGAGCCGATCGCCTGGGACGAGGCGTTCCGGCTGATCGCGGGCAAGCTCAAGGAGCTGGACAGCCCGGACGAGGCGATCTTCTACACCTCCGGCCGCACCAGCAACGAGGCCGCGTTCCTGTACCAGCTGCTGGTGCGCTCGTTCGGCACGAACAACCTGCCGGATTGCAGCAACATGTGCCACGAGTCCTCCGGCGCGGCGCTGTCCGAGGCCTACGGCATCGGCAAGGGCTCGGTCAGCCTCGCCGACATCCACCACGCCGACCTGATCGTCGTCGTCGGCCAGAACCCGGGCACCAACCACCCGCGCATGCTGTCCGCGCTCGAAGAGGCCAAGGGCCGCGGCGCGAAGGTGATCGCGGTGAACCCGCTGCCCGAAGCCGGGCTGATGCGGTTCAAGAACCCGCAGAACCCGCGCGGCGTCGTCGGCAAGGGCACGCCGCTGGCCGACGAGTTCGCGCAGATCCGGCTGGGCGGCGACCTCGCGTTGTTCCAGGCGATCGGGCACCTGCTGCTGTCGTGGGAGGAGGCCGCGCCGGGCACGATCGTGGACCGCGAGTTCGTCGAGTCCTCGACGCACGGCTTCGACGACTGGGCCAAGAACCTGAGCGAGATCGACTGGGCGGCGATCGACGAGGCCACCGGCCTGGACCGCGCCCAGATCGAGCGGATGGCGCGGATGATCGCGGCGTCCGAGCGCACCGTCTACTGCTGGGCCATGGGTGTCACGCAGCACCGGCACGCGGTCGCGACGATCCAGGAGATCAGCAACCTGGCGTTTGCGCGCGGCATGATCGGCAAGCCGGGCGCGGGCCTGTGCCCGGTGCGCGGGCACTCCAACGTGCAGGGCGACCGCACGATGGGTGTCTGGGAGAAGATGCCCGAATCGTTCCTGAGCAGGCTGGAGGACGAGTTCGGCATCCCGGTGCCGCGCAAGCACGGGCTCGACACCGTGGACTCGATCCGCGCGATGCGCGACGGGCGCGGCAAGGTGTTCATCGGCATGGGCGGCAACTTCGCCGCCGCCACCCCGGATTCCGGGCTGACCGAGCGCGCGCTGCGGTCGTGCGAGCTGACCGTGCACGTGTCGACGAAGCTGAACCGGTCGCACGTGGTGCCCGGCCGGACCGCGCTGATCCTGCCCACGCTGGGCCGAACCGAGCGGGATGCGCAGGCCGCGGGCGAGCAGTTCGTCACGGTCGAGGACTCGATGTCGTGCGTGCACGTCTCGCGCGGGCGGCTGAAGCCGGCGAGCGAGCACCTGCTGTCCGAGGTGGCGATCATCTGCCGGCTCGCGACCGAGCTGTTCGGCGACGGCCACGCCGTGCCGTGGCGGGACTTCGAGGGGAACTACGACCTGATCCGCGACCGGATCGCGCAGGTCGTGCCGGGTTGCGAGGACTACAACGCGAAGGTGCGGCAGCCGGACGGGTTCGTCCTGCCGCACCCGCCGCGCGACTCGCGGTCGTTCCGCACCTCGACGGGCAAGGCGAACTTCACGACCAGCGAGCTGGAGTTCCCGCGCGTGCCCGCGGGCCGGCTGCTGCTGCAGACGCTGCGCAGCCACGACCAGTACAACACCACGATCTACGGCCTGTCCGACCGCTACCGCGGCATCGAGGACGCGCGCCGGGTGGTGCTGGTCAACGCGGACGACCTGGCGGAGCTGGGCTTCGCCGACGGCCGGCTGGTCGACCTGGTGTCCGAGTGGGAGGACGGCAGCGAGCGGCGGGCGGAGCACTTCCGGGTCGTGGCGTACCCGACGGCCCGCGGCTGCGCGGCGGCCTACTTCCCGGAGGCCAACGCGCTGGTCCCGCTGGACTCGGTGGCGAAGAAGTCCAACACACCGGTCTCGAAGGCGATCGTGATCCGCCTGGAGCCCGCGTCCTGACCCGGGTCGATCGACCAGGTCGAGTGCCGAACAGAGCGGTGGTCGAGGCCGCGTGGCCACTCGACACGCTCAGCCACATGCTCGGCCGGGAGACGAGCACCCACTGCCAGGTGGCGGCCTCCCGACAACCCGCGGGTGCGCGTCGGCCTACTTGGCGGATGCCAACGCGCTTGTCCCGCTGGACTCGGTGACGATCGCTCCGCTTCAATGAGGACGCGGAGTGGCGCACCCGGCGGGCGCTGCGACGGCCGTAGCCCACTTCCTGGCGCCACGACCTTGGACACCGCCCGCTGGCATCGCGCCGTCGTCGGGGGCGCCGCGTTGCCGGGTGTCCTAGATGAGTAAGTCCTAACCCTGGGTGGTGTGTGGAGATGGGTGAAGGGTGTTCAAGATCAGTTTGTGAGGACCGACCTGAACACCCTTCTGACCGCACTGTACGTCAAGATCGATG